>JASHQG010000176.1 GCA_030037665.1 Acetobacteraceae bacterium | reverse complement strand
CCCTATGGTCAGCGGCGGCGGTCGTGGAGGATGCCAGGTCTACGCGGATCACGTGCGGTGTCTCCGGAAGCGCCGGCAGCGGGGTCGCTGCCGGACTTCCGGATCATACTCCGGATCCGTAACGATCAGCAATCATAGTAGTTACGGTAAGAGATTATTTCCGGCACCCGGACAAGCTACCTGCCGCCGTCGTGCGTCCGTGTCGTGGACGTGTCGGACCTGCTGTTCACTCCGTCGTTGGTCATGTGGAATCAGAGCTTTGTCTGAAGCTGTGAGAAGCCGCCGTGTGGGTCTGCTTTGCGGTTCGCGTGCATCGCATCGAAGACTGACTGCGTCAGCTCGCCCGCGACGGCAGCGCGATCGCCCCCCCGCCGACAACCGAAACCTCGTCATCCTGGTTCCTTGCCTCCTGAGAGACTTCGACGACGTAGCGGCCATTCTCAACCCGCTTTCCCGTCACCTTCCCGTGGATAAACAGGAGATCGCCCTCGGGATTGTGCCGGCGCAGCTTGCAGTGCGCGCGCAGCAGGAAGCCCGCGTCGCCCATCCAGTTGGTCAGATGGTGTGTCAGCCATGAGCATCGTTCCGGGCCGTAATCATATGCATCCGGTGCGCCGACCAGCCTTGCGAGGTCGCCATCCCAGTGTACGCGCTCCGGACAATCAGGGATGCCGAACCGGTTCTTGATCCCGAGCGCGTGGTGATTGCGGATCTGTCGGAACGCCAGCTTGTTGGCGCGGATGTAAAGTCCGCCCCAGCCCTGGGCGTAGGCGATGAAACCGGTCACCGTCATCGGTCCCTTCGCCATGGTCGGCAGAATCTCGCCGACAGCGACATCCTCCCAGTACCGAGGCGTCGGGCCACGGATCTCCTCCGCCTCATAGAGCCGATAGAAGCGATCGAGCTCTTCGTCCGAATACCGCCGCGGCGGCCGAGCCTTCACGTCGGTGTATTTCGTACCGCGCTCGCGCGCCATGTCGCGGTCGGTACGGAAGCACCAGCTCTCCGCATCGGCCACCAGATCACCCGCTGCGCCATAGAAATCCACGTGATAGACCTGCCGAACCGCACGCCCGGCAAAACGCGTGGAATGTTCTACGATGTCTGAGAGCCGGGCTTCCGTTCTGATTTCCTCATTGCGCCTTACCCACCGGTGCCAGCGCCAGTCGGCGCCCGACCACATCGCGTGAATGCCCGGCAGACCACCGACATATCCCGATATGATGCGGCTCGTCGCGAACAGGAAGCTGGGTAGCGCCACGATGTCGCCGAGCGCGGTGCGCGATGCGTAATCCGGATCGCACCACAGCGGGTTGTCGTCGCCGATCCCGTGCGCGTAGTGCCTGATGTTGTCGCGCGTTGCCTCGTAACACCAAGGCTCGATCGTGTTGTCGATGCGCCGGCCGATGCGCTGGCGCAGATTCTCCAGCGCCTCGTCGGTGATTCTGGGAAATTGCCGGTTCTCCGGCTCGGCCGTGACGGACATCGACGCCTCTTGCTTGCTCATTTTGCTCAGACCGGGGCAGATGCGCGCGCGGCTTCGGCATCACGCAGTGCCTTCCGGTTCACTTTGCCCGCCGGTGTCTTCGGCAGCTCGGCCACGAATGCAATTTGCCGCGGATACTCATGCTGGCTCAGGCGTTCGCGCGTGAAATCCTGCAGCTCGCGGGTAAACCCCGCGTCGGGCGCGCGGTCGCTGATGACGAACGCTTTGACCACTTGGCCGCGCAGCGAATCGGGCACACCCACCACCGCGGCTTCAAGTACGTTGGGATGCTTCAGCAGCACGTCCTCGATCTCCACCGCGCTCATGGTCCAGCCGGCGGAGATGATCACGTCGTCGGCGCGTCCGGCGTGAAAAAAGTAGCCGTCGTCGTCGACGCGGCCGAGGTCCTTGGTCGGAATCCAGCCGCCACGCCGCCACAGTTTGATCTCGCCGATCTCGCCGGGCACACAACTCCGGCCGTCCGCTCCCTGCACCTCCACGCGCACCCCCGGGACCGGCTTGCCGAGTGAGCCGGGCTTGACCGGGAAATCACGCGCCCCCGGATAGTTCACCAGCACGACACCGACTTCCGTGGTGCCGTACATACTGCAGGCCGGCACGCCGAAGGTCTCGTCGATGAATCCCAGCGTTGCGCGGTCGATTGGCTCGCCGGTGTAGGACAGCTTGCGGATGTGAAAGTCGAACTGCGACGCGTGGCCGCTGGTGCGCATCATCCGGTAATGGGTCGCTGCAGCGGAGAGGTTGGTGATCCCGTAGTCCCGCAGCGCGCGCATCAACCGTACCGCGTCGAACCGACCGGCATAGGTGCCGGTGGTGACGCCGAGCGCAAGCGGTGCCAGCGTGCCATGTGCCAGCCCATGTCCCCAGGCGGGGGACGACGGGCAGAAGAACTCGTCGCCCGGCCGGATGCCGGTTCCGTACAGTGCCGCCGCCATGAGGAAGACGATGGTCCGATGCGTGTGCCTGACCGCTGCCGGAAGTTCGCGGGTTGTGCCTGACGTGTATTGAAACAATGCCAGGTCTTCTGACTTCGTGCTGGCTTTGTAGGCCGTGGGCAACAAGGCGAGCTCCGCCAGCAGGTTCCCGCCGGCGACCATCACGTCGGTGCCGTCGAAACCCTCGGCCGCTCCAAGCTGATTTTCCCCGAGCAGCAGAAGCTTCGGCCTGCAGTCGGCAACTCGCAGACGCACGCCGTCAGGTCCGAACAGTGTGAACAATGGCACCGCGATGGCGCCGCATTTCATGGCGCCAAACAAAGCCGCGTAGAAGAGCAGTGAGGGTTCCAGCATGATCGCCACGCGTTCGCCAACGCCAACGCCACGCGCCTGCAGCCAGTGCGCAAAACGCGACGACCAGTCGGCCAGCTGGCGGAATGTGAGCAGCTCGTCACGCCCGTCGGCGTGGGCGAGCCGCACCGCGACGCGGGCCGCATCGGCAGCGTGCCGATCGACGCATTCTTGGGCGATGTTGAGGGACATGCTGTCGCCGTCGAAGAACTCCCAGACGCGCTCCCACGAGAAGTACTGCTGCGCGAACGCATAGTCAGCGCTGTCCCTAAGATCTGGCATGGATCGTCTCATTGCGTGGGGCTGACGTCAGTAAGTGACGGTGAGGGTGCGTCTTGTCAAACGAGATGCAGGCGCTCGCGCATAGGCATCCCCGGCAGCCATGCTATGAGTATGCCGAAACGGCATCCGCCGGAGAGGAAGCACCATGAAGCTCGCCACCTACCAGACTGCCGACGGGCCGGCCGTCGGCATCGTACTGTCCGACACTGGCCACGTGATCAATGCTGTCGCGGCCTGCACG
>JASHQG010000175.1 GCA_030037665.1 Acetobacteraceae bacterium | reverse complement strand
GCGCGCGACGCCAGTGATCAGCTCGCCGCGGTGGGTGAGGTTAAAGTCCAGCCACCCCAGTTCACCAAGCCTCCCGTTGGATCCACACGCTGTGTGAGCCGAGTGCTCCATCTTGAAAGGAATCAGCTTTCATCTTATCAGCTGGCCTCGAACTGATGCCGCCGGTCGCTGCCGCGCTGGCTTGGGGAGGGGAACGTCATCGCCCGCACTCGACCGCCATCCGTCATTCGCCGCCTGATTGCCGCGCAGGCCCGCGTCGGAGTGCACGCAGGTTGACGTTCGGAATTCGCAGCGCCGTCTTGCAGCGGCGGCTGAAGATTGCCGACTGGATCCGCCAGCACGGCCAGATGCGCGTCGATGAACTCAGCGAGGCGCTCTCGGTCTCTGCTGTCACTATTCGCGGCGATCTGAACTATCTTGAAGAGCAGGGGCTGCTCGTCCGAAGCTTTGGCAAGGCGATCGCCGCCCGTCCGACCCTTCCTCGCGATCGGCAGCTCTCCACCCCGCTTGCCAAATCAATGGTCTTGCCGATGCTCCGCCTGGCCGCGCGGCTGATCGAGCCGGACCACACCTTGTTGGTCGGCCATGGCGACATGCCGGGGCAGATCATTCCGCTGCTCGCCGAGATCCCTGGCCTGACCGTGGTTCTCACCTCGCTTGATGCAGTGCCGCTGGCCCGCCGCCTGTTGGATGGTCGCGTGCATGTGCTCGGTGGCGAGCTCGGTGCCGACGCCGTCTCGTTAGAGGGCACGGCGGCATTGCGCAGCCTGGAGCTGTTCCCGATTACCGATTTCCTCATGCAGGCCGAGACGCTCGGCAATGACGGCGGGCTGTTGCTCGCATCTCGGCAGGCACAGCGATTCTGTACGGCGGCGGGCTATCGCGCCGGCCGGTGCATCGCCCTGTTAGAACGGGCCGCGCTGTCATTGGAAAAGCGCCCCTCCGAACTGTCCCTCGACCTCGTCACCGATGTCGTACTCCCGACGCCACCAAGTGCCCGCGCCGCCGAGGTGCTGGCCGCGGCGGGCCTTACACCCGTTGTCGCAGAACCCGGCTCGGCGGCGCACTTCTCCCACATGAATCTCCGCCGCACAGCCGGGAACGGAGCATCCCCATGAGCCTCCCCGCCATTCGGCCTGGCAACATTGTCACCATGGGAGAGATCCTTGTGGACATCCTGGTGGTCGAACGCGGCATCGGGTTCCGTACGCCCCTCAACTTGCGTGGCCCGTTCCCGGGCGGCGCGCCGGCGATCTTCATTTCGCAGGCTGCGCGGCTTGGGCATCCGGCCGGCATCATCAGTTGTGTCGGCGACGACGATTTCGGCTGGATGAACATAGAACGGCTGCAACGCGATGGTGTCGACATCAGTGCCATCCGGATCGACGACGACCAGATCACGGCCAGCGCCTTCGTCCGCTATCGCGAGGATGGCGACCGCGACTTCCTGTTCAACCTCAAACGCAGTGCTGCCGGCCACACCGTCCTCGACCCACCGGCGGTGGCATTGCTCGCGGACTGCGGTCATTTCCATGTAATGGGTTCCTCGCTGTTCTCCTTCCATCTGATCGACGAGGTCCGGAAAGCGATCGAAATCGTCAAGGCCAATGGCGCGATGGTTTCCTTCGATCCCAACATCCGCAAGGAGATGCTCAACATCGCCGAGATGCGCGCCGGACTCGAGTTCATGCTGCAATACTGTGATATATTCCTTCCCAGCGGTCCGGAACTGACGATTCCAACAGAGGCAAACACCGAGGAGGCGGCAATTACCGAATTGCTCGGCCTCGGCATCTCCTGCATTGTCGTCAAGCGGGCCGCCCAGGGGGCCAGCTATTACGACGCCACGCGTACCCTCCATGTCCCCGGCTACAAGGTAACAGAGGCCGATCCCACCGGGGCCGGTGATTGTTTCGGTGCCACCTTTGTTGCCTGCCTGCGCCAAGGCCTGCCAATTGACGAGTGCATCAGACTCGCGAACGCGGCCGGTGCGCTTGCGGTCAGCCGTCAGGGCGGCATGGAAGGCATCTCTAGCTTTGAGGAAATGCGGGCGCTGATCGAACATTCGGCATGAGGCTCGCCGATGCAGCGATCGGATTCGAAGTCGTCGCTGAACCAGTCGAGGCATACAATCGTCCTCGCTCGGGCGGCCGGCCCCACATGCAAGGCGGCATTCCGACACGCGCACGCTGATGACCTCGACTGCCCCATCGCCGTGCCCGCAAGCCCGAGGCGGAGTGGCTGAGCGCCGCGGTCCTGGGTGCGGTCTGCGGTCACCGTCGGTGCCTGGCCCGCCGTCCGCCCGGCGATGGGGCGGATAAGCGGCACCAGCCGGCGCATGACGCCAGCCGAGCACGTACGAGCACAAAGCACATCATGCTGAGGCTCAGTGGCTGCTTGATAATCAGGCGCCTTATTGGGCGCCAATGCCAGCGTCCGGTCGTGTACCCTTCGGGAGCGGTGCTCTCCGTGGGTGGTTGACTTGCCAAACGAAAGGGCCGTACCTTCGATCCATAAGATCAAACGGGCATCCAGCCCGTATCCAGGAGGAGGAGGCGCATAATGGCCCGTCGCCCGTCGTCGCTTTCCCGCTCGTTCCTGCCGGCCAAAGATAAGCCAACGCCCCACAGCCTGTGGCGGACCGGCTTGCTCGCCGCCAGTCTGCTGGGCGTGTTGCCCACCTGGGCCGGCCCTGCGGCCGCGACGACGCTCACCATTGCCACGGTGAATAATCCGGACATGCTGGTGATGCAGAAGCTGTCGCCGGAGTTCACCAAGGAGACGGGGATCAAACTCGATTGGGTGGTGCTCCCCGAGAACACGCTGCGCCAGCGCGTCACCACCGACATCGCCACCCACTCGGGAACGTTCGACATTGCCACGGTCGGCACGTACGAGGTGCCGCTGTGGGCGAAGAATCGTTGGCTCGACCCAGTCGGCGATCTCGGTCCGACCTATGATGTCGACGACATCTTTCCCTCGGTGCGCGCCGGGCTTTCCTACCAGAAAACGCTGTATGCGGTACCGTTCTACGCCGAAAGCTCGATGACCTATTATCGCAAGGATCTGTTCGATGCCGCCGGCATTACGATGCCCGAGCAGCCGACCTATGCCGAGATCAAGCAGTTCGCAGACAAGCTCAATGATCCCGCCAAGGGCATCTATGGCATCTGCCTGCGTGGTCTGCCCGGCTGGGGCGAGAACATGGCCTACCTCACCACCCTCGTGAACACGTCGGGCGGGCGCTGGTTTGACGAGAAGTGGAAACCCCAGCTGACCAGCCCGCCCTGGGAGAAGGCGATCAACTTTTACGTCGACGTGATGAAGAAGGACGGGCCGCCGAACGCAACGTCGAACGGATTTACCGAGAACCTGGCACTGTTCTCGGGCGGCCGATGCGGCATGTGGATCGACGCCACTGTTGCGGCTGGGTACCTGTATGATCCGTCGAAGTCGAAGGTCGCAAAGGACGTCCGCGTCGCGCCGGCCCCCCAGGACGTCACGCCGCACGGCGCGCATTGGCTCTGGTCATGGGCGCTCGCCGTTCCCGTGTCCTCGCGTAAGGAGGCTGATGCTAAGAAGTTCATCGCCTGGGCGACGTCTAGGGCCTACATCCAACTTGTCGCCAAGTCCCAAGGCTGGGTTGCGGTGCCACCGGGCACGCGTCAATCGACCTACAAAGAACCAGAATACCTGAAGGCCGCGCCATTCGCGCCGCTGGTCGAACAGGCGATCAGGACCGCCGATCCGGACCGTCCGACGATGGAACCTGTGCCTTATACCGGTGTGCAATTCGTGGGTATCCCGGAGTTCCAAGAGATCGGCACGACTGTGGGCCAGGACATCGCGGCCGCGCTCGCTGGGCAGGACACCGTGAAACAGGCGCTTGCGAGGGCACAGGCATCGACGCAGCGAACCATGGAGCAGGCGGGCTACATCCAGTAGCTGGCGAGTGCACTGATGGCGGACGCCACGATGGACGCAACTGCAGTTGGCGGCCGAATAACGGCACCGGACGGGCTTGCGCGCAGGCGGCGCCGTTCGTCCTGGCTGCTGCTGTCGCCGGCCGTCATTCTGCTGGTGGTCTGGGCCTTCGTGCCGCTGGCAATGACGCTGGTCTATTCGTTTCAGCACTACAATCTGCTCTATCCCGGACGACGTGGGTTCGTCGGGTCACTGAACTATCGTCTGCTCGTGACCGATCCGACGTTTTGGACCGCCATCATTAATACGCTGGTGCTGGTGCTGAGTGTGCTGGTGATCACCCTCGTCCTCGGCACAGTGTTCGCATTGCTGCTCAACCAGAACTTCCGCGGTCGCGGCGTGGCGCGGCTCATGGTGATCGCTCCGTTTTTCGTGCTGCCGCCAGTCGCGGCACTGATTTGGAAGAACCTGCTGTTCGACCCGCTGAATGGGCTGATTGGTTGGCTCTGCACCCTCATCGGGTTGCACCCCGTGGCTTGGTTGACCGTTTATCCAATGCTCGCCGTGGTGATCATCGTTGCCTGGGAATGGACACCGTTCGCAACCCTGATTCTACTCACCGCGTTGCAGTCGCTGGACACCGACCAGCTCGAGGCAGCTCGTATGGACGGAGCGAAGCCGCTCAGCCGCATCATCTACATCGTGCTGCCGCATCTGGCGCGACCGATGGCGATCACCGTGATGATGGAGTCAATCTTCCTCCTGTCTATTTTCGCCGAGATCCTTACGACGACAGCCGGCGGTCCAGGTGACGCGACCACCACCCTCACGTACCTCATCTACATACGAGCGTTGCTTGATTTTGATATTGGCGGGGCGTCGGCCGCGGGCGTACTCGCAATCGTACTCGCCAATGTCGTCGCGATCTTCCTGATGCGTGCGGTCGCGCGCAACATCGAGGGTTAGTGCGATGGATCAGGACAAAGCCTCGCTGCCCGGAACCGTCGCCGCTTGGATCGTCGCCTTCCTGATGTTCTTTCCGATCCTCTGGATGACGCTGACCGCCTTCAAGACCGAGGCGCAGGCCATTGCTATCCCGCCGATCGTCTTCTTCCGCCCGGTATTGGAGAGCTTTGCGCAAGCGATTGCGCAGTCCGGTTATGCACTCTTCGCGGAGAACAGCATCATCGTCAGTCTAGGATCCACCGCGCTCGCACTGGTGATCGCGTTTCCGGCCTCCTATGCCATGGCGTTTCAGCCGGGACGGCAAACGCAGAACCTGCTGGTGTGGATGCTCTCGACAAAGATGCTGCCGCCCGTCGGCGTTCTGGTGCCAATCTACCTGATCTGCCGCGACACTGGCTTGCTTGATACGCGCATTGCCCTAGTCATTATCAACACGTTGATGAACCTGCCGATCGTTATCTGGATGTTGTACTCCTTCTTTCGCGACATCCCACGAGACATCCTGGAAGCGGCGCACATGGATGGAGTCGGACCACGCGGGCAGATGATACATCTGTTGCTGCCGCTCGCGTCTCCCGGGATTGTTTCAGCAGCGCTGCTCGCCATCATCCTCTCCTGGAATGAAGCGTTTTGGAGCATCAACCTCACCGCTGCACACGCCGGCACGCTGGCCGCGTTCATCGCGCGCTACTCGGCGCCGGAGGGGTTGTTCTGGGCGAAACTTTCGGCAGCTTCGGTACTCGCGGTGACACCAATCCTGATTTTCGGCAGCCTTGCGCAGCGTCGCCTGGTGCGCGGCCTCACCGTTGGCGCCGTGAAATAGGAGGCGGCCATGGCAATCCTGGAGTTGCGGCAGGTCGGCAAATGGTACGGCGGGTTCGAGGCGGTAAAATCTGTCGATCTCACCATCGCGGATCGCGAATTTGTTGTGTTCGTTGGACCTTCTGGCTGCGGCAAGACGACCCTCCTGCGCATGATCGCTGGACTGGAGGAGATCACCTCCGGCGACTTCTTGATCGATGGCCAACGTTCCAACGCGGTGCCACCGGACAAGCGTGGTCTGGCGATGGTGTTTCAGTCCTATGCGCTGTACCCGCACATGACGGTCGCACAGAACATGGGATTCGCGCTTAAGATGGCGGGGATGCCGCGCACTGAGGTCGCCGCCAAGGTGCGCGAGGCTGCACGCACTCTGCAACTTGAGTCCCAACTGGGCCGCAAACCGCGTATGCTGTCAGGCGGCCAGCGCCAGCGCGTCGCGATTGGCCGAGCGATTGTGCGTAATCCGAAGGCCTTTCTGTTCGACGAGCCCCTGTCAAACCTGGACGCGGCATTGCGCGTGCAGATGCGAATCGAGTTGGTCAAACTGCACCAGACGCTGGCGGCTACGATGATCTACGTCACCCACGACCAGGTCGAGGCGATGACCATGGCCGATCGCATTGTCGTGCTGAATCGCGGCATGGTGGAGCAGGTCGGCTCGCCGCTGGATCTGTACCAACGCCCGGCCAATCTGTTCGTTGCGGGATTCATCGGTTCTCCGAAAATGAACCTCTTCCCGGTGCGGGTTACAGGGCATCCCGACTCCCAGTTGATGCTGACGCTGCAGGGGGGCGAAGAGATCGCTGTCCCAGCCCCGCCTGCTCCGCCCGCGGTCGGCACCGAATTGACGCTTGGCGTGCGTCCCGAACACCTGCAGCTCACCGACCACGCGGCGTTGTCGGGAGTTGTTGATGTGGTCGAGCACCTCGGCGTGGAAACGCTGGTCTATGTGCACACGGCTGCCGGCGCCACCGTCGTTGCCCGCACCGACGACCTTAGCCGTGTGCGTGTCGGCGAAAGCGTCGGCTTAACCCTCCGCCCTGGACGTGCCAGCCTGTTCGACGCCTCTGGCGCCGCCATGTTCCACGCCACGCCGCAGTGAACCGGCACTTCGAGACGATTCATGTATCGCGAGAAGCTCATCCTGACGGGTCGTCATGCTGAGGTTAGAGGACGGCTGGCCCGCAGTGCCGCGCCCCTCCATCCCAGCAACCACACGCGCAGCACGCTGCTGACAACGCAATTCACCACGATGCTGCCGGCAGTCGGTGTTGTGGCGCCACTGGGCGTGATCTGCAGGGACACCATCGGGCAGGCAAGACATCGCCGCCATCGCGCTGGTATCGGTCATCGTTCACGCGAACGACACCTCTTGCCTTTTGACGCCGCCGGCGCACGCCGGTTCGCCGCTGCCGAAGCCGACGATCCTGCAGGGGGCGGGTCGACCAGCGCCAATTCGTCCGCCGCCTCGCGTTTCGGGCACTGAAATGGCAATCTCTCTGCGCGCCGACACTGTCGGCCAATTGCCCGCACCAGTGCGGGTGCCGCGCTACCCGCTGGCGCAGCGTCGTGTCGGCATCGTGCATCTCGGCTTGGGTGGCTTTCATCGCGCACATATGGCGCGTTATACGCACGAACTGATGCAACAAGACGTCGGCGCGCTGAGCTGGAGCATCGCCGGTGCCGGTCTGCTGCCGGCTGATAAGCGCATGGCGGTCAGTCTCGATCCGCAGGACGGCCTGTATACGCTGGTGGAGCGCGGCAGCAGCGGTGAAAGCGTGGCGGTGATCGGATCCATCGCGCAGGTGATCTATGCCGGCGAGTCCAGCGCCGCACTGCTGGATGCGATCGCACAAGCGGACGTACGCATCGTTAGCCTGACCGTCACCGAGAACGGCTATTGCCTCAACCCGGCCACCCGCCAGTTCGACCCGAAGCATCCGCAGATCCGAGCCGACCTCGCCACACCGGATGCGCCCCACAGCGCGATTGGCATCGTCGTGGAATCTTACCGCCGTCGCATGCAGGCCGGGCATCGGGCCTTCACCGCGCTGAGTTGCGACAATATCCAGCATAACGGCAACGTGCTGCGTGCGGCAGTTCTGACACTGGCGCGGCTCCGCGATCCGGCGCTGGAGGGGTGGATCCAGAAGCACGCCGCATTTCCCAATACAATGGTGGATCGCATCACGCCGGTGACCGCGCAGAGCGACATCGAATACCTCGCCAGCACATATGGCATCTCTGATAACTGGCCAGTGTTTTGCGAGGATTTCACTCAGTGGGTAATCGAGGATCGGTTCGTCGCTGGTCGCCCCATCTGGGAAAAGGTGGGCGCGCAGTTCGTTCCCGACGTTACGCCGTACGAGATGATGAAACTGCGGCTGCTCAACGGCAGCCATCTGGCCGTCGCCGCGCTGGGCCGTCTCGCCGGCTATACCTACATCCACGAAACCATGGCGGACGATCTGCTGCGCCGGCTGATGGCGGGGCTGATGGATCGGGAGACCGGCCCGACGTTGCCGCCCGTGCCGGGAATCGACCTGGCGCAATATAAACGGACGCTTATCGCACGCTTCGCCAATCCTGCGATTCGCGACACAGTGGAACGCGTCAATACTGACGCACCTCTGAACGTGTTGACCGTACCAATTCAGGCTCGGCTGGAGATGAACGGCTCCGTTGATCTGCTTGCGCTGTCGCTCGCCGGTTGGATCCGTCGAGTGCGCGGCATTGATGAAAAGGGCCAACCAATCGACGTGCGGCATCCGCTCGCTGCACTACTGCAGCAGAAGGCGGAGGAGGGCGGTCCCGATCCTGCGCCGGTCTTGTCGATCCGTCAGCTGTTCGGCACGCTGGGCGACGATGCACGGCTGATGGCGCCGTTGCGCCATTGGCTGGCCGCGCTCTATCAGCACGGCGCGCACAAGACACTGCAACTTGCCGCGCAGGAGTTGAAGCTCTGAGCCCGTCTGGGAGACTGGATGGCAAGGTCGCGCTGATCACTGGCGCCGCCCGTGGCATCGGCTGGGCGCTTCATTCTGGAAGGCGAGCGGGTGGTGATCGCCGACATGAACGCCGATGCTGCCAAGGCCGCGGCGACACCGTTGCGCGATGCCGCCATCGCGGTGCGTGCGGAAGTTACCCATCATGAGTCGATAAACGCGATGGTCTCCGCCACCGTGGCCGCTTTCGGCGGCATCGACGTGCTGGTGAACAACGCCGCGATGTTCCACTTGGCACCGATCCTGGATAGCTCGCGCGCAAGCTTCCACTGTATGTTCGATGTCAACGTCAACGGTCTGGTGTTCACTCTGCAGGCGGTGAGCGATGCAGAGGCGCGCGATGTTCGTGGATATTGCGGCGATATTGCAAACTTCGACCCGAAAATTTTGCAGACAAAAAGGCAGCATCAAACCGCGACGGGCACTTTTCTCCGACTTTCGGGCAACACGACACGAGCGATCAGGGCTGCCGCGGCTGCTGTTGCTGCTGCGGCGGCGGTCGCAAGCCATCCGGCGCGCGGTCCGCGCGGCACGAAGGGCAGGGGCGACCGGGGAGCGTCGGCATGTACTCGGGTAGCGGCCCCACAAAATCGCCCGCATGCGCCGGCTCGGTAGCTTCGGGGCCGAGCACTTGCCGGGAGCCATCGACCGTTGTTCCGACCGGCGGGCCGGTCGTTTCGTCCATGAAGCGCACAGCGCCGGCGACGCCCGGCCAGGACGCAACCGTCAGGGCCAACAACATTGGTGCCAAGTATTGACGCATCTTTATCCTCCACGCAGCCAATCCTTTTGGGTTAGCTGCAACTATCCCGATATACTGTTATGTCAGTAATGTGCCTGACGTAGGAATCCTAGGGAACCGGTCGGCACATAACGAATGTTTAATCGGCAAGAGCACTGAGCAATTGCCACCGTAGTCCCATCCGCCCGCGGCGCCCGCGCCGGCCACTCGCGCAGTGGCGCCCAGCCGTCGCCCCCACGGCGATCGCTATGGTCGCCGAAATGGGCCGGACGAACTCACCATGCGCGCGATCCCCCGCGTAGGGCTGCAGGATCCCAAGTCAGGCGCGTGTTGCCGAAAGCACGCGCGGACATCCCGTTCCTTGGTCGCGTCCGACGCGCTGCGGCGCCAGAGGGAGGCGGTGGCTAAGCGCGAGGGGCCGCGCCAGCATACGGCTGGTGGGCGTGTGGATCCGCATCTTGCCCGGGTGCTCGAATTCAACTTCGGGGCAGGAGTGAACGCGCGGCGCCGCGCCTGCATCGCTCAGAGGCGGAGATCGCCGTCTTCGATTCGGCAGCATCCTCGCGAGATACGCTCGCATAGCAACGTCGCAGTGCCATCAACTACTCCCGGAGGATCGAACAGTACGCCATGTAGCTCCGGATAGGCATCCAATAGACCAGCAAGCAGAAGCCCTCGATTGCGGCCAACGATTGCCGCCGAGGTCGACGAGCGACCGAAATTGCGAGAAGTTTTAAGCAGTCGGTAATCCCGCGCTTTTCCGCGCTGGTCCTGACGACACCGCCCTTTTGAAGACGGCACATACCACCGGAACGCTTGCGGCCACGGCGCGGTCGCCCGGCTCGACGACGCGCCTGCCTGTCATGCCCCCGAACGAGCGTTTCAGCATCGCGCGCGGCGCAACGCCGTCCACCGTCATGCCGCGGCCGCTGGCCGGCTAATCGATCGAAGGCGTCTTGCCGCCGTCCTCGAGGACCTTCGGTTGCGCATGACGGAAGCGCCGCGTGTCATCGACCGCGGCGAGATCCTGGCCAACGCCCAGTACGCCGTTACGGCAGCGCCCCGTCGTCGCTCATCGCATCGCCGCAAGAGGATCTGCTGCGCGGGGCCGAGCCGACTGACGAGATCCTCGGGTACACCAGCCCGGCGAAGCGTAGTGGCAATCGGATGGTATGCGATTACAGCTTTGCCGTCCTCGCGCTGCCGCACCAGAACGTGGAGCGGCAGATCAAGCGCAGCGGACGGCGTGGCGAGCATGATGGGCGTACCACCCCGCGCGTTGCCGTAGATCAGCACCGTGGCGGGCAACATAGTCATGCCGACGGCCCGCGCATTTGCGGCGTGGTCGATCCTGGCGAAGATCGTCATGCCGCGACCCGCGATTGTCTGAACGAGTCGTTCGACGGTGGCGTCGAACGGCAGTGCAGACATTTGCTCGACGATGTCGGGTGCCTGCGTGTCGCTCATGGGCTGGCCTTCTCGCGGGTCGCTGTCATCGCACGCTTCAGAGTGAGGCCGAGCGGCAAATCAGGCAAGGATCGATTGCAGGGCCCGATACGATGGGCTGGCGCAGCGCCGTAACGGTATTGGCGACCCGGTGTCGTGTCGCACGGATTACTGTCTCCTCCGGCGCTTCACCACCCCGGCGGCTCGGGCCGCAGATGAACGATCAAGCCGCTGCACTACGGCCGCGGCGTCGACGCTCCGGGCCCCGCGCCTCACAACTCCGGCGAGACCTAATCGAGCGGGTCGTCCCGCTAGCCAACTGTCATCTCACGCCCAGCGTCCGACGCCTCTTTTATCGCATCGACTAGCCGGTGCAGCTCAACGGCCGTCCCGAAATGCGGCAGCTGCGCTTTACCCTCGCGGATCGCGCGGGCGAACAGCGCATACATTTGCCCGACGTTGCCGGCTTCGCCGGACGGCGTACCCGAGGAGGCGACTGTGAAGCGCTCCGGTACGGAAATCGCTGTGAGCTCGTTGCCGCCCTTGGCGCCGCGCAGCACCACCTCACCCAGCTGTGGCGAATCTTCGCCACAAGCGACCAGCGTGCCTTCCCGGCCGTAGATTTCCATGCGGTAGCCGCTGCCGGCATAGGGGATATGGCCGACATGGCTTGATACGACTGCCCCGTTCTTGAGGCGGCCGCTGACCGCGATGTTGTCGGGCGACGTGACGTCGAGCCAGATGTTGGTGCCCGTGTCGAGCCATTGCTTGGCCTGGGTCGTCACCGCGGCGGACAAGCACGCAAAATCCCCGGTGACGAACCGCATGGCGTCGATGGTGTGGCCGTTGGCGATGGTCAGCGTATTGGCGCCAAGTTCCGCGTCGCGCTGCCAGGTTCGGTGCGAGGGGCGGGTTAGCACGCCGTCGCGGAGCATGCTGACATGAACTGCCATCATCTCGCCGATGTAGCCGTTCTCGACCAGTTCCTTGAGGTGCATGAGCGCGGGATTGGCGCGGGCCTGCAACCCGATTGCAGTCACTAACCCCCGCGCCTCGGCTAGCACTGAGAGCTCAACGGCTTCCGCGGTGGTGCGGCCAAGCGGCCATTCGCAATAGACGTGCTTGCCTGCTTCCAGCGCGGCCTTTGCCGGTTGGTAATGCGACGGAACGCGCACGACCACCGCCACTGCGTCGATTTCGGGCGAGGCGACCATCTTGCGGTAATCGTCAAAGGCCAGCCGCGCGCCGTAGGCCTGACGCGCCGCTTCGGCACTTTCGGCTCTGGTCGTGCAGACCGCTGTGAGCTCCACGTCCGCGCTCGCCCGCACGGCCGGAAGGTGGGAGCGAGACGACCAAGTGCCGCCGACGCTGGCGCCGATGAGACCTAGCCGAATTTTGTTCGCCATGTCGGCTCCTGAGGATGACGGGCCGGTGCTGAAGGTGGCCTATGAGATCGAACCATGGGCGGAGGTCTCAATCCCGTACCGGCCGTGTCTAGCCCTGGCGGCCGCTTTGCGCCGCAGCGCGTATCCCAGCCTCGTTATGTTAACGATCGGAAAGCATCATTACAGTCACCGGCAACCTCGCCGTGACAGCCCCAGCGCCCGAGCCCGGTGCGGCTCGCCCGCGCCCAGGATAGCGCCGTCTCACGCGCCGCGACTTTGGTGGTTTCACGTGCACCGGTTGCGGGCCGGCGCCGGTTTGGCTCGCCCTCGATCACAACCCTCGAATCCTCACTCATCCGTCACACCTCATGCGTCTGGCCAATGATCGACCGGCACCGCGGCATTGGCAACTGACCCCCTCCAAGGGGCCGCGAGCACGGGCGGGACCCTGTCGGCCGCCTGGCGGGATAGACGCCGCCACAGTCCGCGCCGGTTCAGCTGACGGCCGACGCGGACGAATCGCCGTGACGAAGGCCGTATACGGGACGCGCGCCCGCTGGAACGGCTCGGTCATTGCGGGGACCCAGCCATCGGGGCGCGCGTTCCCCGGAAAGTCTATTGCGTAAGGGTTACGCGCGGTGCGACCGGGGGGACCACCAGCGACGCCAGCCTCCTCAACGGCCTGCCGTAGGCCGGTGTCAGTGCGACGGCACCGCGAGTCGAAACAGACACGCGAGCTAGGTCGAGGTTATCGTCGCCTTCACCCGATCAGGACGGAACGGTGTCTGTCGCAGGCGTACGCCAGTCGCATCGAATACGGCATTGCTGATTGCCGCCGCTGTTGGGCAGGTCGCAGGCTCGCCAGCGCCATAAGAGGGGTATTCCGGCCGATTGTTTACGAGGCGTACGTCGATACGGTCCGGGATTTCGGAGAAGCGCAGAATCGGGTACCCCGTCCAGTCACGGCTGGTGACGTGGGCGCGGTCGAACGTGACCTCCTCCTGCAGCGTGCGACTGAGCGACTGGATGACGTTGCCCTCGACCTGGTTCCGCAAACCATCGGGATTGACCACCAGGCCGCAATCGTGTGCCACCACCACGCGGCCGACTTTGATCTGCCCGCTGGCGGGATCGACGGTAACGTCGGCGATCGTCGCGACGCGCGCATTGTCGCGATTCACCCATGCGATGCCGCGGCCCTGCACGGGCTTGCCGCCATTCCCGGGCTTTTTCCCGGTCGCTGGCCGACTGACCCAGCCATACTTCTCCGCGGCGGCCCGCAGCACATCGAGGCCGCGCGGGTCGGTGACGTGGGCAAGGCGAAAGTCCAATGGATCCTGGGCGGCCGCAGTGGCCATCTCGTCGATGAAAGACTCCATTGCGAACGTGGTCTCGAATTGCGCCGGGGAGCGCAGCCATGCCGTCAGCAACCCGACACGTCCCAGACCATGGCAGGCCACGTCAGCATTCGGGAAATCGTAGAGGTAGGTGACGTTGGGACGACCAAGACCGGTGATACCAGTCAGGTCCGGCTGGCCGATCAACGCCGCGGCGATCAGATGCGTATCGCTCGTCGTCGGGATCCACATATGATGGCGCCAGGCAACAACGCGTCCGCTGCTGTCCAATGCGCCAAGCAAATCCTGAACGATTGGCGGCCCCTTCGGCTCCCATCCGTGCTCGTCCCAGCGCATCCATTGTACACGCACCGGCCGGCCAACCGCTTGGGACATCACGCCTGCGTCGGCCACAACATGGTCGAGCCCGTTGCGGCCATAACCGCCGGCCGCCTCAAACCAGATGAGCTCAACGTTCTCTAGCGGAATGCCCAGTATTTTCGCCATGTCGCGCCGCGTCTCATGCGGCATCTGCGTGCCGGACCAGAAGGTGGCGCGGCCCGGCTTCACATCGGCGATGGCGCACGACGGCCCAATGGAGGCATGCATTTGGAACGGCGTCTTATACGTCGCCTTAAGCGTGCGACCCCCCCTTAGCGAAGCCAGAGCGATATCGACCGACCCCTGACTGGCCACCGAGTAGTTGCTGCCCGCGGCAGTCGTTCGCACCACATCCCAGATCTGCTCCATTGGCGGCAGGCCGTCCCAGTTCGACCATTTTGCCTGTCCCGCATCAGCACCGGACGGGCTGAGCGTAGAACCCAGCTTCGCCGCCGCCTCGATCGCAGCCCATTCCGTCTCAGCGACCACCCCCAGGAAATTATCGCGCCGGACGACCTGCACGAAGCCAGCGATATCCTTAAGGCCGGTTTCATCGACGCTAAGCAGACTCGCCCCGACGCCGTACGGCCGCACCACACGCCCGTGCAACATGCCCGGCACACGCACATCCTGGATATAGGTAAACTGGCCTGTCATCTTGCCGGGGATGTCCTTACGCCGCACCGACTTGCCGACGACGGTATAGGTGGACGGATCCTTCAGATGAGCCTTAGGCGCCACCACCATATCAAAACGCTCGCCGCTGGCGCCGATTTCGATGTCCAGGCGCTTGCCATCGACCAGCTTACCATAGGTGATCGCGTGCTGCGGGGCGTCGATCAGCGAAATCGTGCCGCCCTTTGCGACCAGCTGGTTGGCCGACACTCCGAAATGGGCGGCGGCGAGATCGAGCAATGCTCCGCGCCCCGCCGCCGCCGCGTGCCGGATTTGGGGGCCGGCGTAACGGACGGTCCTGCTGCCGTAACTTGGCCCTTGATCCACCGTTTCCGACGTGGTGCCCATCACCACGTCAAGCCGTTCCACCGGGAAATCCAGTTCCTCGGCGGCGATCTGCGCGAGTGCTGTCTGCACGCCCGTGCCCGTTTCTACCTTGCCGGTGAACAGCGTCACCCTGTTGTTCGGATGCACCGCGAGCCAGGCAAAAAGACGTCCCGCCGGCGGTGGCGTAACCGAACCAGGTACCGCGTTGGTGGCTGCCGACGCCGTACCTGTGGGGCCGAACAGGCTGAACGCGATCACGAGTCCACTCGATGTCTCCAGAAATCCGCGTCGGCTCAGTCGCGCGGCGTCGCGAATATCATTTTGATGCGTACTCATCGCTTCACGCTCCCTGCGCAGCGGCCCGCTCGATGGCGCGCACGATCCGCATATGCGTCCCGCAGCGGCAGAGATTGCCATCCAGTGCCTGCTTGATGTCGTTGCGATTGGGGTGCCGGTTCTGATCAAGCAAGGCCTTGGCGGCCATGATCATACCGTTTATGCAATAGCCGCATTGCGCTGCCTGCTCTTCGATGAAAGCTTTCTGCAGCGGGTGCGGGTTGTCGACCGTGCCGAGCCCCTCCAGCGTGATGACCTTGGCCTGCCCCACGGATGAGACCGGCGTTATGCAGGAACGGGTGGCATGACCATCCATCACGACCGTGCAGGCGCCGCACTCCGCCAGCCCGCAGCCAAATTTGGGCCCGTGCAGCGCCAGGTTGTCGCGTAGCGCATAGAGCAACATGCTGTCTGGTTCCACAGCAACCGTCTGGTCTTTCCCGTTGATATTGAGTGTGATCGACTGGGGCATCTGGACCGCCTCCTCCAGCTAGAGGCTGGTGTTGTAGCGCTCCGGTGCCGCCGTCTGCCCACTCCGAAAGTCACTCTGTCGTGATGCGTCCCGGGAGCCAGGCCGGACCGCCTAAGAGCGTGTGCCAAAACTCATCGGTCCGGGGCCAACCCTATTGAGCCTCACGCTGCCGCACGGGAATCTGGGGGCCAAAATGTCACCGTCGCGATACCGCGTCGGACAGGGGATGGCGGTCTATGGATTTGCATGTGGGGCTGTTCCTTCATGCAATGTTGAGCGCGTTTCTGGGCCGCTTTGATATTGATCACACTCGGCTCAATACTCTTTGGGCTCACCTGACCACTGTCGCAGCGAGGCAGGGCGACGCGAGGTGGTGACAAGCCAGGTTGTCGTAGCGGGTGAAAACATGTCGGAAGTCTTTCAGTCGTCAGACCGATTTCAACGTGGAGCCGTTCACCAAATGCTGCAGTGCTGAAGCTGAACCGTCGGTTCCGACTGGACCGGTTCGGAATGACTGTCCTGGTGCCGCGTTCCCGCAGCCCTTCCCGCAGTTCGGCGCTGTCGTATGTCGCCGAGTAATCGTTCCGCCGGCTCTCTACGCGTGATCAGTGGTATGGCTCGCAGACAATCATGCGTGGTGCCGTCGTGCGATCCAACACAGCCGACCTACCGAGCCCTCGTGGCGAAAGCCTTGGCTTCCCCAACACGTCCAACGACCGCATCTGCATTTGGTGGAACAGCGATGAACTCATCGAGAACAGGGGCAGGACAACTTCGATCTCCGCACCGCCACAGCGCGTCTAATTCACGCGTTCATTGTCCGTTCCTCGTCGCGCACATGCCTAGCTGACGCCGGAAGCACGTCGAATACCCGGATCGCCGAACCGTCAGGTGTCGTGCTTCTGTTCGATTTGCTTTGCGCGGGGTCGCGAATGACCTCTATCAATTGGCCCGCTGCCGAGAACCTCACACCGGCTACCCGCCACCCCGGGTACATGCGAACTGTTAAACCGAGGATCTCCGCCTCGCATGCCAAGCACTGACCATCGGTCCATTGGTTGATATGCTGCACGCAGCCCGATGATCGGCGTGAGCCGAGGCGGAGCAGGAGGATCTTCCAGAATGATTACGAATGCCGGAGACCCCAACGAGGCGCAACGACACTACTGGAATAGGATCGCTGGCCCTCGCTGGGTCGCCAGCCCTGAGTTTCGGGAGCGCCGCAACCAGGAAAGCCTTGCGCTGCTGCTGGCCTGTTTGCGGCTTTCCGGTGGTGAAAGCGTGCTCGAAATCGGCTGCGGCACCGGTGCGCTGACCATGCCTCTCGCGAAGGCAGTAGGCGAGCATGGTCGCGTTTTCGCGGTGGATATTTCCGAACCGATGCTTAACGCCGCGCGGCAGCGAGTGGGCGAGTCCGGGATGCGCAATGTCACGCTGTTATCAGGAGACGTGCAGGTGTTGTCGTTCGAACGTGCCGTGTTCGATATTGCGACGTCGCGTATGGGTGTGATGTTCTTCTCCGATCCGGTAGCAGCTTTTCGGAACATAGGCAGTTCGCTCAAACCAGATGGTCGGCTCGTGTTTGCCTGTTGGGGGCCGCTCGCCGAGAACCCGCATTGGCTGATCTCCCACGACGTCGCGCTTCGTCATTTGGGACCGCCGGCGCCGTCGACCGGGTACGTGCCCGGCCCACTCTCCTTTGGGGACCCAAACCGCATCCGCGGGATTCTTTCCGCTGCTGGGTTTGCCGACATCGAGATTGAACGCGCGCACCCGACTATCATCGGCAGCAGTCCCGAAGAAGAAGCGAGTCAGGCACTCATCATGGGTCCGACCGCTCGGCTGCTCGAAGAGAAGAAGCCTGCGGATTTGATCCGCCAGGTGATCGCCCAGGAGATCGCGGCGGCCTTCGCGGCGGAGGCGCGTTCCGGTCCACTCAGACTACGTGCAACCATTTTTCTGGTGACCGCACGTCACCCGGGCGCCTGAGTTGACGACGACGCAGCGCAAAGCTGAGCAGGCCCGGGCACGTTTTGCCGACGGTATTGCAGCACAGCAGGAAGTCAGCGCATCACCGACGGGGGCGCAAGCGGGGCTGATGCAGCAGCAGCGGCAGGAGATCGTTACCCGCATCCGGCGTGACCAAGGTGACCTGGCGCGGCAGCGGCATCGAAGATCGCCCGACTCTGACATCGACCGCCCCCATTCCGAAGCTAATGGCAGCGATCGGGATGAACAAGCGATTGTCCCCTCGTTTTCGGCGAGACGACGTAGTGCATGCCGTCGTTGATGACAGTGCTCGCACTCGCCGCAGCATGGCGTTGAGTATGAAGATCTTGCAACGATAGGATCGTGTTGTCCGTCATACCGCTGCAGACGTCGCGCGGGCGGATGAGCGGAACTTAATCCAAATGGAAGCAATGTAACCGCTCGGCCCAATGAACTGTCATGTGCGGTTCCGCACTTTCTCCGCCGTCGTCGGCCAACCTGGCCGGCTTGGCGTTGTATCCGCGGTTTGCCTTCCGCTGCCGCTCCATCAGGAGGTTTGATGACCACCCAGTCCCGTTCGCCGCAGCATGCCCGGACATGGCACCGCGTGACACTTGCCGCGATGCTCCTTGCCGGCACCACCCTGGGCGGCTATGCCGCCGGGCACTATGCGTTAGCTGCAGACCCGCCCGTCAATCCCTCCGGCACGGTCGCCGCCCCTGCGCAGCTTCCCGATTTCACCCACCTCGTCGAGCAGGTGAAGCCGGCCGTTGTCTCCATCACCACGAAGATGAAGTCGGATGGCGACGAGGAGGAGGGCGAAGGCCCGATGCAGGGGCCGCCCGAGCAGCTTCCGCCGCCGTTCAACCATATGTTCCCGCAGCCTGGTCAGCCCGGCGCGCAACATGTCGTTGAGGCACGCGGCTCTGGGTTCATCATCAAGCCTGACGGCACCATCATCACCAACAACCACGTGGTGAAGGACGCCGAGAGCGTCACCGTCAC
>JASHQG010000174.1 GCA_030037665.1 Acetobacteraceae bacterium | reverse complement strand
GCTGCTATGACTTTCTTTCCGAGCTCCTCGAGCAGAAAAGTGCCGCGGCGCTCATCGCGCGATTGAAGTTGCGTGATCCTCTGCCTCGGTGGAATGATCCGCGGTCGCGCGTTTGACCAGCACCGGACCGGGACGTCACCTGTTTGCGGTATGGCGGACAAACAAGGTCCGAGATTAACGAGACAGTCCGACATTCTCGACAATTGCGACCTCTGCCGTATCACCGACCCGGCATTAACCATAACAAGACACCTTGTTTTACCGCGGTGCAGAGCCAATACTCGCCTGTCGGTTCGGATCGTCCGCTATTCGCTGCCGGCGTGGCGGAAGAACCGCCTCGACGAGCGTATGCGTGTAAGGATGTGTCGGTCGGGTCAGGACTGCCGCAGCGCTGCCTTCCTCGACGATACGGCCAGCATTCATCACCGCCACCCGCTCGCAGAGCTGCCGCACCACGGCGAGATTATGCGACACGAACAGAAAAGCCAGGTGCTCGCGGCGGCGCAGGTCGGCCAACAAATTGATGATCTGCGCCTGCATCGAAACGTCCAGCGCTGACGTCGGCTCGTCAAGCAACAGCGCCTTCGGGCTCGGTGCCAGCGCCCGCGCGATGCAGACGCGCTGCTTCTGTCCGCCGGACAATTCGTGTGGATACCGCCAGAGAAACTCCCCGGGCAGACCGACATCATGCAGCAACTTTTCTACATGCTCACTCAACGCGTGGCGCGACAGTTTGGCCTGAATGCGAAGCGGCTCGGCCACCGCAGCAAATACACTGAGCCGTGGATCAAGCGCGGCGTGCGGGTTCTGAAACACCGCCTGGACATCGCGGCGCAGACCGACAAGCGCACGACCTGTCGCGCGCGTGACGTCGGTCCCGGCAAACCGGATTTGTCCGGAATCGGCGGGATGCAGCCTCAACAGCAGCCGCAGCAGCGTCGATTTACCGCATCCTGATTCACCGACCAGGCCGAGCGCCTCGCCCTCGTTCAGCGTGATGCTGACGTCGTCGACCGCACGCATCCGAGCGCCATGCGGCCGGTTGAAGCTGCAGACGAGAGACTGGGTGGAGAGCAACCTACTCAATGCATCACCGCGTGGCAGGCAACGCGATGGCTGGGTGCAACCTCTTCCTGCTCTGGCCGGCGTTCGCGACAGATCGGCATGGCGAGCGGACAGCGAGGATGAAAGCGGCAACCCGCAGGCGGGGTTCGCAGATTAGGGATGCTGCCGGGAATGCCGACGGGATGGTGGTCCGGCTGTTCGAGGTCCGGCACCGCGGCGAGCAGACCCCGGGTGTAGGGATGCTGCGGAGAGAGGAAAATGCGATCAGCCGGCGCATCCTCGACGACGCAGCCGGCATACATCACCACGACCCGACGGCACACCGCGCCAACCACCCCTAGATCATGCGTAACCAGCAAGAGAGTGAGGCGCATGCCGGCGATGAGTTCGACGATCAGGTCCAGCACCTGGCGCTGCACCGTGACGTCCAGCGCGGTGGTCGGCTCGTCGGCGACCAGCAGGCGCGGCTCCCCGGCGAGAGCCATGGCGATGAGCACCCGCTGGCGCATGCCGCCGGAGAGTGTGTGCGGATAGCGGAAGAGCAGACTCTCCGGCTCGGGCAGTTGGACCTGGCGCAGCAGTGCAATGCTGCGCGCGCGAAATGCCCGCGCGCCGGGACGGCGACCGGTCGCGCCGGCATGGGCACGCAGTACCTCGGCCATCTGCTGGCCGATGGTGAAGACAGGATTGAGGTAAGTGGCCGGGTCCTGGAAGACCATGCCGATGCCGCCACGGCGCAGCGTGTCCAGCGCCGTCGGGCCCATCGCCAGCACGTCATCGCCGGCGAAGCGGATCGCCCCGCCGAGCACGCGCGCCGGTGGCGACGGATTGAGCCGCAGCAGGCTGCGCGCCAGGACGGATTTGCCACAACCGGTCTCGCCGACGATGCCGACCGACTCACCCTCCTCGACACGCAGATCGATGCCGTCCAGCACCGTGGCGGTGCCTTCGAATCCGTCGAACGCGAGGCGATAGGAATCGATCTCCAACAGGCTCATCCGCGCACGCTCCGCGGATCAAGGATGTCGCGCAGCCCGTCGCCGAGCAGGTTGAAGCCGAGCACGGTCAGGAATATGAACAAGCCGGGAAACAGCGAATACCACCAACAGTCGGGCATGTAGCTGCGCGCGGTGGCAATCATCGCGCCCCATTCCGGCGCCGGCGGTTTGGCGCCGAGGCCGATGAAGCCGAGGCTGGCCGCGGCAAGGATGGCCAGTCCCATGTCCATGCTTGCCTTCACCACCAACGGCGAGACGCAATTGGGCAGGATGTGCCCGAAGAGGATGCGCAGATCAGAGGCTCCCATGGTGCGTGCGGCATCGACGAACGGCTCGGCACGCAGCGTCAGCGCCTTGGCCTCGATCAGCCGCACATATCCGGGCCACCAGACGATCGCCAGCGCGACCACGCCGTGCAGGATACCGGGCCCAAGCGCGGCGACGATCGCCAGCGCCAGGACAAGGCCCGGCACACAAAGGAACATGTCAGTGACGCGCATGATGACGGTGCGGATAGTGCGGCCGAAATAGCCAGCCGCGACGCCAAGCGGGGTGCCGATCGCCACCGCAATCAGCGTGATTGTGAGACCGACCCAGAGGCTGGTACGGGTTGCCAAGACGACGCGGGAGAAGATGTCGTCGCCCATTTCATCGGTGCCGAACCAGTGCACGCCTGAAGGCGGCTGTAGCTTGTCGGCAAGGTGCATCGCGCCGGTGGCATCACCCGGAGCGGGCACGATCGAGGGGCCGATCGCGGCCAGCACGAAGAACGCGAACACGAGCAGGAGGCCAAGCATGGTCGGCGGATTGCGACCAACCACCCAGGCGAAGAACTGAATGTGCCTCAGGGCGCGGCCGCCGCTCGGCAACGCCGGCGCTTCGGCCGCGGAAAGGGCCCTCGTCTCCCGATTCCCCCATCCCGCTGCCACAACGGGTGGGTGAGCCCTTTTCTTCCACGCGGCGAACGCGGAACTCATGACTCCCCTGCCTCCCGAACACGGGGATCGAGCCAACCGTACGCGATGTCGACGAGCAGGTTGGCCAGCATGAACAACACGCCGATCACCAGCGTCACGCCCATCACCGGCTTGAAATCCGCCGACACCGCGGAATTGACGGCGTAGAGCCCAATGCCAGGCCAGTCGAACACCGTCTCCACAAGCACCGTGCTGCCCAGCATCCAGCCAAAGCGCAGGCCGATCATCGCCAGCGTCGGCAGCATCGCGTTCTTCAGTGCCAGCAGCCCAACAATGCGCGCGCGGGAGATACCGTGGGCACGCGCGGCCGTGATGTAGTCAGCGTGCAGTACCTCGATCATCTCGGAACGGTTGATGCGCACGACGGAGGCAAGTGCCGGCAGCGAGATCACCACGGCCGGCAGGATCGCGTGGCGCAGCGCCTGAAAGAAGACTTCCAACTGACCACGCAAAAGCGCATCGACCAGGATCATGCCGGTGATCGGCTGCGGCGGCGCGTCGGCGATGGACAATTGGCCGCCGATCGGCAGCCAGCCGAGCCAGCCCGAGAAGATCAGCAGCAGCAACAGGCCGATCCAGAACTCCGGCAACGCCATGCCGGAGACGGCAAAGATGCGGGCCACATGATCAACCAGGCGGTCGCG
>JASHQG010000173.1 GCA_030037665.1 Acetobacteraceae bacterium | reverse complement strand
CGCAGGGATTGGAATCGAATGCCGTCGCGGTGCACCTCGCGGCGGCGCGCGATGGTCGGCAGCAGTATGTGGCCGGCGCGTCACGCATCATCGCCATCGACACGGTCGCCTCGAATCTCGAAACAGCCAAGGAGTCGGGTGCCACCGACGCAATCAATGCGTCAAATGTCGATGCGGTAGAAGCGGTGAAGGAACTTACTGCGGGCGCCGGCATGCCTTATTCATTCGAATGCGATCGGCCCGAAGAAGACAGCCGAACAATGCTTTGCTATGCTGCGTCCGGGCGGTGTCGCAACGATCATCGGGATGATGCCGTTTGGCATGAAGATCGCGCTGGACGGAGCGGATTTCCTGCGCGACCGCGATATCCAGGGCACCAGCATGGGCGGTAACCGGTTCCGCGTCGACAGGTCCCGCCTGCTGGAACGTTGGCGGCAGCGTCGGCTGAAGCTCGACACGCTGATCTCCGGGATGATCAAGCTGGAACAGATGGACGACGGGTTCGCAAATTTGAAGTCCGGCGCACCGGGCAGGGCGTTGAACGATTTCGGCGTCGCCTCAACAGTTGACAGGTCACGGCGCGGATCGCTCTTGTGGCGGCATGCGCGCGCGGCACCTGATCTTCACCACGTTGCTGATGGTGTCGGCGTGCATTGGTCAGGCCACCGCGCAAACCCGCGCGCAGGTGCAAAGCCGATTTTTCACCAGCAGCGACGGTGTACGCCTGCATTTCCTGGAAGCCGGCCCGCCGGACGGGCACGTCCTGGTATTCGTGCCGGGCTGGACCATGCCGGCCTGGATCTGGACGCCGCAGCTCGTCGCGTTCTCTCCTCGCTATCACGTCATCGCGTTCGACCCGCGCGGCCAGGGCGACTCGGCCGCGCCCTCCTGGGGCTACGACCAGGACCGCCGTGCGCACGACATCGCCGATCTCCTGGCGCAGCTGGAACCGATGCCCGCGGTGATCGTCGGCTGGTCGCTCGGCGTGCTGGACACGCTCGCTTACCTGCATAATGAAGGCGACATGCGGATCGCCGGCCTCGTCCTCGTCGACAATTCGGTCGGCGAGGAACCCGCACCGGTTCCTGTCCCGGCGCGTCCACGGCCCGGTCCGCTGATGTCGCGCCCCGTGGCGATGCACCGCTTCGTCGCCAGCATGTTTCTCGACAGGCAGCCGGCGGCCTACATCGACCGGCTGACCGCTGCGACCCTGCGCACGCCCGAGGCCGCCGCGCGCGAGCTGCTGTCCTATCCGGTGCCGCGCAGCTATTGGCGCGAGGCGATCTATTCGACGCGAAAGCCGGTTCTCTACATCGTGCGCCCTCATCTTGCCGCACAGGCCGCGAACCTGAAGCTGCACCGGCCCAACACCGAAACCGCCGTGTTCGGCGGCGCCGGTCATGCGCTTTTCATTGATGATGCCGCACGCTTCAACGCGCTGGTTGCCAGCTTCATCAAGAGCCGGATCTGGCCGTGAGTTTTTGGCCGGTCTTCTTCGTCTCGCTGGCCTCGGTCGGCTACGAGACCGCGTTGATCCGCTACTTCGCGGTCGCGACATGGTCGGAGTACGGCTACTGGGTGATCTCAATCGTCATGGCCGGCTTTGCACTCAGCGGCGTGATGCTGGCGCTGTGGCGCGACCGATTCGCACGAAATGGCGAACGCCTGCTTGCCATGCTCCCACCGATCCTTGTGGTCGCCGCGACGCTGGGATTTCACTTCGTCACAATCAATCCGTTCAACCCGCTGCAGCTGCAGAATGCAACGACCTGGACCAGCCAGCTTTGGAACATCGCGGGCTACTATGCAGCGCTGCTGCCGTTCTTCTTCCTGGCCGGCTTGTTCATCAGCCTTAGCTTTGTGCTGAACGCGCGGCGTGTCGGCCTGGTCTATGCGTTCGACATGACCGGCGCCGCGGCCGGCACGGCGGGCATACTGCTTGCCATGTTCTTCGTGCATGCATTCTTTCTCGTGCCACTGCTGTTGCTGCCGCTCGCAGTCGCGGCCTCCCTGTACCCATGTCGCTGGCGCATGCGCAGCACCGTACTCGCCGTACTCGCCCTGCTCGCAGGTGCGGCACTGCTGGTATTCGACAATCAGGCGCGCATCAACGAGTTCAAGCCGGTCTATGCGCCGCTTCACACGCGGAATGCGCGCGTCGTTGCGAGGGTGCTGTCACCCCGCGGCGACTACGTGCTGCTGGACGATTTCACCGAGCGCCTTGACACCGACGTCTCCAACAACGCCGGCCTGCTGCGCATACCGGGTCCGCCGCGCAGCTTCGGTCTGTACCGTGACGGCACCCGCATTGCCGCGCTGCCGTTCCCACCAGGTCCGCCGGCGGACTATGCGTCCTCCGCACTGGATGCGCTGCCTTACCAGCTCGTGGCGCAACCGAATGTACTGCTGATTGGCGCATCCGGCGGCTTCCGCATCGCCGAAGTACTGGCACAGGGGGCCGCGCACGCGCACGTGCTGGAACCGGAGCCGGTGCTGCTCAATGCGTTGCGTCGTGGAATGGGCCCATCGCCGCGCTGGCACGCCGATCCTCGGACGGTGCTGTCAGGCACCAGCCCGCTGGCAGCGGTTCGGTCCAGCCAACGCTACGATGTGATCGATATTTCGTCGGACTTTCTCGACGCCGCGGAGGCAAATGTCACCGCGTTCAGTGTCGAAGCAATTGCTGGTTATCTGCGTGCATTGACTCCCACTGGGATTGTGTCCCTGCCGGTGTCGATCCGTGATTTCCCCGTCTATGCGCTGCGCGTGCTGGCGACGACGCGCGCAGCCTTGTTGCGCGAGGGCGTGTCAGATCCTGGAGCACATGTCGTGGTTTATCGCTCGGCGTGGAGTGTGCGGGTGCTGTTGTCGCGTGATGCATGGTCGGCCGCGCGCATCGCTGCGGTGCGCAAGTTCTGCGATGATCGTTCGTTTGACGTGTCGTGGTATCCGGGCATCGACGTGGGGACGGCGCGCGCCGGCATCTACAACGACCTGCCGGCGGTATCCTTCACGACCGGGGAGATGGCCGCGGTGAGCCCCGACGATTCCATTGCCGACGAGGCGGGCGCGGTGCTGGCAGGCAGACCCAGCGCGTCAAGCGCGTCGTTCAACCTGACGCCGATAACGCTGGATCGGCCGTATTTCTACGCGGTGCTGCGGCTGGACCAGTTGGGCACGTTGCTACGCCGCCTGGAAGTGCTGCCGCAGGCTGAAATCGGCGCGCTGGTCAATCTGGCGGTGTTAGCGCAAGCGGCGGTCATCGCGCTGGTGGTGATGGCTGCCGGCTTCACCTCGCCCACGAAGCGGGAGGCTTCGGTTGAATCGCAGAGCGAACCAACTGTCAGCGCCCAGGGGGAAGGACCAACTGCCAGAGAACTTCCTCGTCACGCCCTGCCTTCTCCCGTTTCACGGGCCCGGGTTGTGCTTTATTTTCCTGCGCTGGGCCTGGGTTTTCTGTTCATCGAAATCGCGCTGATAGAGCATGCCACCCTGTGGCTGAACAGTCGTACGAGCGGCTTCGCGCTGGTGCTGACTGGGATGCTGTTCTTTTCCGGCCTGGGCAGCCTCACCGGCGACCGCCTGGCCGCGCCTCACCGTCACCGTCGCTGGTTGACACTCGCCTGCCTGGCCGTGCTGCTTTGGTGTGCCGTGGAGATTGTCGGCGTGCAACCCGCGATGCTCGCCGCTCTCCACTGGCCCTGGCCGCTGCGCTGGGTGCTGGTTTTGGCCGTCCTCGCACCGGTATCGCTCGCGCTCGGACTGCCATTCCCGCTAGGTCTGGCGTGTCTTGGCCAAAACAGCAGCACACTGCCATGGGCGTGGGGGCTGAACGGCGCATTCTCGGTCGTGGCCTCGCCGATGGCCAATCTCATCGCCCGCGAGTGGGGCCTCAACCGGCTGCTCCTTTGCGCAGCCGCCATGTACGCGGTGGCCCTGACGTTCTACCCCGCAAAACGGCGCCCTCTTCGCCGATGACGTAGAGACGGCCGCCCGTACGCAACGGCGACATCAGTCGCCGCCAGCGCATCAGGCCGTGCCGACCAGAAGACACTGCAGTCCCCCGGTTGGAGTGGGCGGCGCTGTTCGCGACCCGGGCAAGGGTGTCCACACCCGTGCGCTCTATTCCTCGTGCCCGTGATCAAACCTGGCCGCGCCAGCCCGTACGAGCGCAATGATGGGCCGAAGCAGGGGCGGCTTGACCCGCTCCAGCCGACCGCTGTCACATGTGGGCAATCACGGGTCACGGGAGGAAACAATCATGCAGACGTATGTCTATGTCGGCGCATCCGCCCGGACAGGCGGCAACGTCAGCGGCGTGTTCCGGCGCTCGGTGAATGCTGGCGATTGGCGACATCTGACGTCGGGCTTTGTCGGCGACACGCATGTGCACGCGTTGGCGGTGCATCCCGACGATCCGGCCGTGGTGTACGCCGCGACCAGCACCGGGCTTTACCGCAGCCGCAACCGCGGCGGTGAGTGGCGGCGCCTGATCACGCCGGGAGACGGTGAGCAGATGTGGTCGGTGCTGGTACATCCCGCGCACCACCGCACGATCCTGACCGGCACCGCGCCGCTCGGCCTCTATCGCAGCGACGACGGCGGCGAGACATGGCGTCAAATGCCGCGCCCCGCGATCGCCGAGCGCATGGTTGGCGCGTTTCCCTCGCGCGTGATGCGACTGGCGGTGTCGCCGGCGCGGCCAAACGAGATCTATGCCGGCATGGAAGTGAACGGCGCCATGCGAAGCGAGGATGGCGGCGAGACATGGACGGATTGCTCTGATCCGCTGGTCGAGCTGGCGCGCCAGCCGAACCTACAAAGTGCCATCCTGACCAAGGACACCGCGGAGGGCATGCTGGACGTTCACGCAATCTGCGTCTCACCGCAGCATCCAGGAACCGTATTCCTGGCCTTGCGCATGGGTCTGTTCTGTTCCCAGGATCGTGGCGCGACCTGGCAGGACCTGGATATTGGCCAGCTCGCGCCGTATCTGCGCTACGGCCGAGACATCGTCGTGGCACCGTGGGACCCGTCGGACATGTTCGCCTGCGTCGCCGACTCGGCACGCGGCAGAGCCGGGCGGCTGTACCGCACCCGCGACGGTGGAAAAACCTGGGCGCAGTTCGATCATTCCATCAATGTGCGTAGCACGATGATGGCCGTGGCGCTTACGCCCTCCGATCGCCGTCAGGTGCATTGCGTGACGCGCGGCGGGCAGACCTTCAGCACCGACGATGACGGCGGGAGCTGGCGTGAGTTCGCCATGCCAGAAGGCGCCGGCGCGGCGGTCGCTGTTGCGTGCGGATGACCGCCTGAGCAGGCTCTTCCGGGTGCCGCCGTGCGCGGGCCATGCGGGCAGGGAAAACCGTCGTGCAAATCGGCGAGATATTTGGCTACGCGCTCGCACCACCCCAGACCGTTTCCTCCGTCCAGCCGAGTGCGGCGAACTCCTCGGCCCGCAACGGCGCTTCGCCGACAGAGAAGAACTCGTCGAGCTGTGGCGGCGCTACCGTGCTGTCGCTCAACATCCCGTGCGCCTGGCCACGGTGATGGATCTGGTGCTGAAACAAATGCAGCAGCAGCCGGTCCATCCGCTCGCGCTGGATGCGCGTGCCGCGATGAACGGCAACAGTCCGTACGAGGCCCGCCTCGTCCAGAGCACAGACGACGCGTAGCAGGCGCTGATCAATCTCCGCCTGCGCCTGGTGCAGCGCAGCGACCGTGGCGCAAGGCTCGCTGTCGGCCCAGGCAGCCGGTCCGAGCGTGCCGCCCTCCATCGCGTCCACATAGAACCGGTCGATGATGAGGATGTGGTTCAATGTCGCCCGCAGGCTCGGAAAGAAGCCGGTGCGTGGCGCCGCGAATGCGTCCGGTGACAGACCGGCGCACGCCGTGAGCAAGCGGTGGTTGGCCCAGGCGTTGTTATACGCCATGGCGCGGTAGGGAAGCAGCAGTCCACGCATCAGTCTTCCGGGAGCACGGGCGCGCCCCCGCCTCTCAGGTTCTCCCGCCGGCCGAACACGAGGCAGCCGCGGGCGCAAAGGCAATTCCACGCAGGCGGGGCTGGACGCGGTCGGTCCGCCGCGCCGCTCGGCCTCGTTTCTTCTCAGGACCGCCAGCAACTCCCCAACCCGGACCCTCCGTGTCCTCGTTACGACCGGGACTGCTGCGGCGCCTCCAACCTGACTACGAGGCGGCTAATCCGCGCTCGCTTGCGGCGACTGCGTCGCCGGCACCGCGACCGGCGACAGCGCCGCATCGATTTCCTGCATGCTGCGTCCGCGCGTTTCCATGCCGATGAACCAGAATGCAACGGCGCCGATCGCGTACCAGATGGCGAAGTAGTTGAACGCAGGGATGATGGCATCGAGCGTCGCCTTGGGTGCCACGTAGTTCGACGAACCCGCGATCACAGCCAGGCCGGCCGGCCCGATGAACTTCCCAAGATTACCGACGCCATAGACTACGCCCATGCCGCTGCCACGCAGACGCTGCGGCCACATTTCACCCATGTATGGCCCGACGATTGAGTAATTACCGCTGCCAAACGCGCTTTGCAGCACGATCATAGCAACGAACAATGACACACCGCCGACGAAAGCATCGTGCAGATAACCCGCTGCCGACATGAAGATCGCCGCCAGTACGCAGGTGAGCGCGCCCGACGCACGCCGGCCCATCGCATCCGACATCCAGGCGCACAGGAAGCGCCCGGCGATCGCCGAAATGCTGACCCAGATCGCGATGAACGATGCCTCAGGCGGCGTGATGTGCAGCACCATGACGAATAGAGTGACCATCCAGAGCGTCAGCGCGACGCC
>JASHQG010000172.1 GCA_030037665.1 Acetobacteraceae bacterium | reverse complement strand
GGATAGCCGGTACATGGCATCCGGGCGCCAGTGCAGCTTGTTGGTGTAGATTGCCATCATAGCGCTGGTGATCGGCGCCTTGAGTCCGTCCAGCACCGGATCGGGGTAGAAGCTCAAAGTGCGATGCGGGTCTGGGTCGCCGCGCGTGATCGTCGCATCATACTGGCTGGCGACCCTGTGCCGGCCCCGGTCCAACTCGCGCACGAACACGTCCGGATCAAGCCGGCCGTGGAGATGGCGGACCAGGGCTGGATCCAACCCGGTCAGCGCCGCCACACGCTCAGAGACGCGGGCGATGGCCGCTCCATCATCCTCGCCGCGCAGCAGATCGGTGATGTAATCGGTCGCGGCATAGCGTTCCGCGTCGGCGACGGACGCGCGGGTGACGGGACCGTGCAGCGCACGGGCGGCCGCGACCTCCGAGGGCAGGCGATCAACCCAGCGGAACGGATCATAGGATTCGCTTTCCATGTGCAGATCGAGCAGGGGCGAGATCATCACCATGCCCGAGACGCCGACGCCGAATTCGGATTGCAGCACGCGTGCCAGACGCGGCGCACGGAACCCGCCATAGCTTTCGCCCAGGATGTATTTCGGCGAGACGTTGCGGTCGTTGCTGTCGAGCCAACGGCGAATGGCCTCGGCCAGTGCGTTGACGTCGCCGGTGACCGACCAGAACCGGCGCTCCGCATCCCCGCTGGCCCAGGAATAGCCGGTGCCGGGCGGATCGATGAACACGAGGTCGGTACAATCCAGCCAGCTATCGGCATTCGTCAGCAGCACCGGCGACGCCGACGGAAATCCGCCCCCGCCGCCCAGGGCGATGCGCCAGGGGCCGACTGCACCGACCTGCAACCAACCCGAGGCCATGCCGGGGCCGCCGTTGAACACGAAGGTGACAGGACGCTTTGCCGGATCAGTGCCTTCTTCCTGGTAGGCGATGGTGGCGAGTTCCGCGAGCGGTCTGCCGCTCGCGTCGGTCAACCGGATGGTATCCGCGGTTGCCGCGAAATGCAGCGTGCGTCCGGTCGTTTGCACCGTGTGGTGCGTGGTCACGCCCGGCGGGAATATCGGCGGTGTGGCCTCCCCGCGCGCATCGGACGCCACATTCGGCTTCGCATGGGGCGACGGTTGAGCTGCGGCGGTGCCGGCGAGCAGGAGAACCAGCAGGGGAATGGCGCGGAAGAGACCTCTCATCCAGCCAGCCATAGCGGAACCGGGCTCCGGCGCACAGTTGCGGCTCGGTTCTTACCCGCGCGGCTTGGGTGCCTCCACCGGACCGCCGGCCTTGCGCCAGGCGCCGAAACCACCGGCAACATGCGCGACTTTCTCGAGCCCCATGTCCTGCGCCGTCTTCGCCGCCAGCGCCGAACGCCAGCCGCCCGCGCAGAAGAATACGAAACGCTTATCGTCGGCAAAGACCGGCTTGTGGTACGGGCTTTCCGGATCGATCCAGAATTCCAGCATCCCGCGCGTGCAATGAAAGGCGCCGGGCATCCGGCCTTCGCGCTCCAGCTCGCGCGGATCACGCAAATCGACGAACACCACTTCGTCCTTGCCATAGAGCGCGATCGCGTCGTCGACGCTGAGCGTCTGGATTTCCGCCTCGGCTTCGGCCAGAAGCTCTTTGTAACCCTTCTTCAATGGCATCGTCGCGGTTCCTGCGCATAAAATTGCGGCACTTCAGCGCCAGAGTTCCCGGCTGGCCAGCGCGGCGCCCTCTGCCAGCGCCTGCAGCTTGGCCCAGGCGATCTGCGGGTGCACGCGTCCGCCAAGGCCGCAGTCGGTGGACGCGATCACCCGCTCCCGCCCGACGACCCGCGCGAAGCGCAGAATGCGTTCCGCCACCAGCTCAGGATGCTCCACGACATTGGTCGCGTGGCTGACGACACCCGGCAAAATCAGCTTGTCGTCGGGCAGCTTCACATCCTGCCAGACCTTCCATTCGTGCTCGTGGCGCACGTTGCCCGCTTCGAACGAATAGGCCCCTGCGTTGATCGCCAGCATCACCGGAACGATGTCGCGCATCGGTATGTCGGTCACGTGCGGGCCATGCCAGCTGCCCCAGCACAGATGAAACCGGATACGGTCCTGCGGCAGACCGCGAATGGCATGGTTCAATGCTTCGACGCGAACCATGGAGAATTTCCTGTAATCCTCCACCGTTGGTTCGGGGTTAACCATGTCCCAGTTTTCGGCGATCGCCGGATCGTCGAGTTGCAGAATCAGCCCGGCATCGACGATCGCGCGGTATTCCTCGCGCATGGCATCCGCGCAGGCGTAGATCAGTTCCTCCTCGGATTTGTAATGCCGGTTGCCGATGCGCGATGCGCTGCCGGGCGAGACCGAGCTCATAAATCCTTCCCGCACGCCGAGCGACTGCATTGCCGCCTTGAAATTCGCAATATCCGTCTGCACGGCATCGTGCCCGGTGTAGGTGATCGGCCCGACGCACACCGGCGCGGGCGGCCGCGGCCCGGTGGTGATACCCGACTCCGGATCGCCATACGCGTCCGCAAACCGCGTGCGATCGCGCCGGTCGGCGAATGTGGTCAGCACGACATGTCCCGGCGAAGACCGCCGCGGTGTTGTGTCGTAGTCGGTTGCGCTGCCGATCGCCAAACCACCCAGCCTCTGCCACGAATAGCGCCACCACGAGCCGTATTGGACGCGCTGGCCCATCGGCTTGCCGAATTCGCCGTCGCCCGGAATGTCGATGCCCGCATCGCGTTGCCGGCGCACAACCTCGGCCACCGCGTCGCACAGCGTCTGCTGGAACGCGTCCTCATCCACGGCTTCACCGGTTTCAAACGAACGATACACCGCGATCAGGCCGTCCGGCCGCGGCAGGCTGCCGACGTGAGTGGTGGCGATATGGGTGTTGCTCGCCTGCATGATCGTGCCTCCCTTCCGCCTGCCCGCCCGACTATGGCATTTGCCGCGGGCGGGCGTAAGCGAGATGGCGCGCGAGCTGTGGATAGCGTGCAGCGCCCTCAGAAGCCCTCCTCCCTCCAGCAGCCGCACCAGGTCACGGCGCGTTGCTTCGGCTCCCTTGGCCGCACGCAAGACATGCCGCGGCAATCGCGCTAGCATCAGCGCCACCACAGCCGGCCGGCCCGAGCGGCCGGCCTCAACCCGGGAGGAGACAGCAGCAATGCCCGCCGGAACGTTCGAGTACACCGCCGAAGACGTCGAATACCTCCGCCACGGCGACCGCCGCTTCATGGCACGTCTCTACAAGCCACACGGCACCGGACCATTTCCCGCCGTCGTGGAGCTGCACGGTGGCGCCTGGTGCAACGGCGACCTGAACGAGTGCAAGACCTACGCCGAGGCGCTGGCGCGAGGCGGCATCGCGGTTGCTGCGGTCGATTTCCGGCATGCGGGCGACGGCTATCCGACAACGCTTGCCGACATCAACTACGCCGTCCGCTGGGTGAAGGCGCATGCGTCAGAACTGAACGCACGCCGCAACAAAATCGGCGCCGCTGGCCAGTCGAGCGGCGGTCATCTCGCGATGCTGGCGGCGATGCGGCCGAACGATCCGCGTTATGCCGCCTTGCCGCTTCCGTCCGGCTCGCCGGCCGTCGATGCCAGCATCGCCGCCGTCGCGATGCTGTGGCCGGTGATCA
>JASHQG010000023.1 GCA_030037665.1 Acetobacteraceae bacterium | reverse complement strand
GTCAAACGCCTGGTGTTCAATCAGGATGTTGCGCCGGTGTTTGGGCCCTACCTGTTTGCCCCGACCGTTCGGCTGGTGCGTTATGCATCCAAGCGTGCCCGGGTCCTCCAATCCGGTCACCTGAACTTCTATCTCGGGCTGATCGGCGCACTCTTGGTGATCATCCTGGGACTGGCACTGCTTTGATGAACCCGAGGATGCGACAGCAATTGTGGACGTATCTCGCGATCGCCATAGGTGGCACATTCGGTTGTTGGGCGCGCTATGCCATGACCAACCTCGTGCAGACGATCTATGGGCGCGATTTCCCTTATGCGACACTCAGCATCAACCTGCTCGGCGCCTTTTTGATGGGGTTCCTCTTTATCGAGACTCTGGAGCGACTGACCATATCGCCGGTGTTACGCACCGGCATTCTGACCGGTGTTCTGGGCGGCTACACGACCTTCTCCACCTTTGAGATGGAAACGCTGCTGCTCGTTGAGCAAGGACAAGCAGTCAGAGCAATTCTGTATGTCGCGCTTTCGGTGGGGCTCGGATTCATCGCCGCATTTGGGGGAGCCTACATCGCACGCAATCTCTAGGGAGGGACGTCGTGGACAACGAAGTGACCATGGCACGCATTTACTTGCGGGAGGCGGATCATGGCAAACGCAGGACCCTCATGCAGGAGGTCATCAACATCCTCCACGATCAGCAACGCGTGCAGAACCTGGTCGTGTTTCGCGGCATCGCGGGATTTGGCGATAGTGGCGAAATCCGTGCGTCGGATCTGCTGCGGATCAATGTCGACCTGCCTCTCGTGATCGAGTTCTTCGACACGCCGAATGTGGTGGACGCCGCGCTGGCATTGCTCGACGGGCTGGTTCCAGCGCAGCACATCCTGACCTGGCGCGCGGAGCGACGCAAACGGCCGGAAACCGGGCCGCCCAAGGGCTGAGCCATCGACGCGCGGTGGAGCACCGTGTCATGAAGGCGATCCAGCTTCCGACCAGGGCACGTGTGACCAGCGATTTGGTGCCCGATTTGCAGCTCACCCATGGACAGTCGCTATGGGTACTCGCGAAGATGGGTTTTGCAGCGGGCGTCACGCCGCCAACCTTCAATCACTATGTAAAGTCGCTGCGGAAATTTGGTCTGCCATTCGCGCCAGGCGAAATCGGCAGGGGCGCAGGCACCCCAGTACGTTACTCGTTCAACCACATGATGGAATTGTCTCTCGCATTGACGCTGCGCGTTTATGGTACACTTCCCGACCCGGTGCTGGAAGGGCTGGTGCAGTTCAGGCACGATCTCTATGCGCAGTACCGACGAGCCTACATCGAATATATGACCGGCCTTGGAGCGCCTGTCCATATTGCCGTCAAAGGCCGGACCGACGTCGACCTGAGCGGCGTCTACCTCGATTTGCGGGTTCGTTTCAGCGCTGGACGACTTATTGGGTTTGGTCCACCGCATCTGCTGTCGCCGTTCGAAGCGTTGCGGGTATACGCGAAACGCGACACGCCGAACCGCGCGCAGCTGCCGCTGAACCTGTCGTCACTTGCCATTGAGCTTGTCGAATGTGCCAGTACCGCGCCGCGCCTTCGCCGTGGCCCCCCGCCACGATCGGGAACCGCGCGCCGTGCGGTCAGCTAGCGGTCGATATCCGACACTTAGGGGACCGCTGGCTACGGCACGAATCGACCCGTCACCGCCGCCAGTCGGCTTGATTGCAATTCCCGATCGCCGATGCTCTGCGTCCCAACCGAGCCAACCGGGCCATATGCGGCATCTCGCCCGGTTGGACTTAGGCAAATCGCTCAACTCAGACGCCAGTGATCGGAACCGTACGCTGACTGCCGGCCGTCGCTGACGGCGGCGCTCGGAGTCGAACAAAGTCAAGCGGGAGCATATCCGAACCTTGCGGAAATTTCCCGCTGGCCGTACTGGCCGACAGGGCGAAGGCTAACCCCCGCCTCCCCTCACAAGTGACAACGGCGTGACCCTCAGCCATACCCCGATGCGGCAACCCACGGTTGTCAGTTCCTACCACCAGCGGCGCCACCAATGACATAGAATCATTCATTGAGCTGCTTCAGCTCAGCGTGTGACGGCAGGCGTCCCCGCTGATACCAGCCGCCCAATCCAAATTACCTTTCGAATTCCTGCTAGAATGTGCAATGATATTGTTATGATTAACGACGACGTCCTTCTGCGGGAGATTACGCCTGTCCTTTCAAAAGTCCCGGGTGTTAGCGCTGTGGCGCTCGGCGGTTCGAGGGCGAGCGGCACGGCGACCGGCACATCCGACTATGACATTGGGCTGTACTTCCGTCGCGATTACCCGATTGATACCGACGCTCTGCTTCTGGCAGTAAAAGGTCTGGTCGACAATCCTGAGACTGCAACCGTTACGCCTATCGGCGGGTGGGGTCCTTGGATCGTCGGCGGCGGCTGGCTGCATATCGCTGGCAACAAAGTCGACATCCTGTACCGCGAAATTGAGGGAGTGGACCAAGTGATCGCCGAGGCACGCGCTGGGCGGGTGTCGATGCACTACCAGCCGGGCCACCCGCATGGCTTCTGCTCAGCTCACTGGCTCGGCGAAGTCGCTCTGTGCCGACCGCTCAACGATCCCGTAGGTGCGCTCACTGCCTTAATGGCGAAAGCCACACCGTACCCCCCGGCGCTCGGCCAAGCACTGATCCGCAAGTTCCTTTGGGAGGTTGGATTTAGCATTGAGAACGCCGGCCTCGGTGCGGCTCGGGGCGATCAGACGCATGTCGCAGGGTGCGCCTATCGCGCGCTCAGCTGCGTTGCCCAGGTGTTATTTGCCTTGAACTCCAAGTACCTGATCAATGAAAAGGGCGCGCTCGATGCAGCGCAATGGTTTCCGCTGACAATTGCTGATCTCCCGAAACGCACCCAGGCCGTCTGGTGCGAAATCGGCCGCCGCGAGTTTGCGTCGGCACTCGAGATGCTCTTATCCATCAGCTCTGAGTTGCGCGGCCTGTCCGATCAGGCCTAGTCGGCGGCGGCCCGTAATACCCGCGTCTGCTTTCGATCGATCACTGCCAGAGAGCGGTCTGTCGTCTGATGTCGTAGGGGGACGTGGAAGTTTCTCTACGCCTGCAGCTTCCTGTTCATCGTAGGCGCAAACATCGCTTCATGGATGGGCGTTCCGGCCTCGCACGAAATCGCCGGTCGGCGGGGTGGCAATCAGGCTTGGGAAGCGCTAAGTGTAACGTACGGCAAACAGGACAGGAACGAAGCGCGTGCAGCGCCGGCGTTACTAGCTTCAGGCGGCTGGATGACGGCCGGTGCAAATCTGCGGACCAAACACGCGGGCTGCCTGATTTGCCAAGTAATGTGTGCGGCACGCGCGGCTCATCCGGGATGAGCGATGCGCTGCAGCGTCGGGTCGACGACAAAGCCTGGTGCGAGGCGCCATCTCGGGATCCGGGCTGCGTGCAATGGGACATTCGCGCTTGTGAGAGGCGTGGCGCGCGAAGGGCATGAGGAGGAGCTTCGACAAAATTGTGCAAACATCGTCGTAAATGACTTGGGGGAACTGGTGGACTGAACGTTGCTGCATATTCGTTTCGCGAGAAATCGAACAATGAGCCGCCAGGATCCGCCGGCCTGCTCGATTGCTAGCCCGCCGACCACTGGGAGCGTTGTCATAAGGGACCTTAGAGTTTTGGCCCCCGCGCGTCGTGCCAAACCAAACGTGGAGGAGACGCCCGCTGATGCATGACGTGATGCAGCCCACGCCCAACCCAAGCTGGGTTCTGACCCACGAAGGCTACGATGTGCTGACCGAGACCGCGGTGGAATCCCGCTTCGCGCTCGGCAACGGGTTTCTCGGCATGCGAGCCTGCCGCCCGTTCAGCCGTGGCCCGACCTGGGTGAGCTGGCTGGGATATATCAGGTGGGCATCGTGGCCGCGCTGTTATGTCGCCGGATTGTTCGACCGCCCCAACACCGTGCCGCCGGTGCCTGCACTGGTACCAGTTGCCGACTGGTCCCGCATAAGGATCGTGCTGGACGATCAACCGCACTTGCTTCTGGAAGGGGACTACTTCGCCAGCGCGCGACGGCTCGACATGCGACGCGGGCTGCTTCTGGGGGAAACGACCTATCGGGCACACGCCGGTATTACCTTGACTGGCGGCGAACTGCGCTTCGTGTCATTGGCGGACCGTGCCGTGGGTTTGCAGCTCGGGTGGTTCTCGCTCGATCGCGACGGCGTCGATGTGACGCTGGAAGCCGACTTCCCGATGGCCGGCATGGGTATGGAGCCCTTGCAACTCGACCGGGATGTCTGTGCCTGGCGCACGGAAGGTACCGTCAAGAGTGTGGCGATGGCGGGCAGCGCCACATTGCACGCTGACGGCGAGCCGCTCGTGCCGCAGCGGAACTTCTCGTTGCGCTGGACCTGGCGCTGGCGTTCCGTTGCTGGACGGGTGGTCGAACTCGCCCGTTTGGTCACGGTCGCGCGTTCGGACCGGTTGGCGGACGACCCGGCACCTGTCGCTGTCGATGCGCTGGCACGCAGCCGCACGATTGGCTGGCGCGAGGTACTGACCGCTCATGAGGCCGCGTGGAAGGAGCGTTGGAACGCGAGCGACGTGGTCATTGAGGGTGACGATGAGGTGCAGCAGGCGGTGCGGTTCGCGGTGTACCATCTTACCAGCGCTGCCAACCCGG
>JASHQG010000171.1 GCA_030037665.1 Acetobacteraceae bacterium | reverse complement strand
GCGCGCCGGCGGCCGCGCGTGCGTTCAGACCGGGCCAGTTCTACCGGCTGCAGAATTACGAAATGCTGGCGGCCCGCATCGCGGAACCGGAGATCGGCGCGACCGTGCTCGGCATGGAGGGCCTCGCGATGACCGGGGCCTGGACCGATCCGGATCGCGGCCTGGTTTCGGTGATCGTGCTGGAGATGGGCGGCAGCTCCGACCTCTGCGCGCTGTTGAAGCCGGGTGAGCCCGTGGTGCTCATGGGTCCGACGGGCACGCCGACCGAGATCCTCTCGAACGCGACTGTCGCGCTGGTCGGCGGCGGATTGGGCAATGCCGTGCTGTTCTCGATCGGCGCGGCACTGCGCGCGGCGGGTTCGCGCGTGCTTTATTTCGCCGGCTACAAGCAGGTGAGCGACCGCTACAAGGTCGAGGACATTGAACGCGCCGCCGATGTCATTGTCTGGTGCTGCGACGAATACCCGGGCTTCACACCGAACCCGGCACGGCCACAGGACCGCCGCGTCGCCGGCAACATCGTGCAGGGCATGTTGGCTTATGCCTCAGGCGAACTGGGCGAGCAGGCGATTCCGCTGAGCGAGGCGGAGCGGTTGATCGTCATCGGCTCGGACAGAATGATGCAGGCGGTCGGCGTCGCACGGCGGACCGTGCTGGCACCGTATCTGCGGGCCGGACATCTGGCGATCGGTTCGATCAATTCGCCGATGCAGTGCATGATGAAGGAAGTGTGCGCCCAGTGTCTGCAGCCACACGTTGACCCGATCAGCGGCGAGCGGAGTGTCGTGTTCTCCTGCTTCAACCAGGACCAGCCACTCGACCGCGTCGATTTCCCCGCGCTGCATGAGCGGTTGGGACAGAACGGAACGCAGGAGAAGCTGACGGCGCAGTGGATTGACCGTGCGCTGCGGCGGCTGCATGCGCGCGGGACAATGAGCTAGCGGCGCACGCGATCGAGATGGCGCCGCGCTCTGCATCGATCGCTATCGCGCGGCGCAACGTCGCAAGCTACGTCCCGCCAGCCCGCCAACGCTCATCTGCACTGGCCGGAGTGAGAACGAGCTGTGCCGCCGGCAACCGGGGCTTCGGCGACAGGCGCCGCGGCGGCGCCCGACCGACCCGGAAAGCGGTGATCAGTCGCCTTTCCGACCCAATCCGGTGCGCCGCCTTGATCTGCGCAGAGGCCGCTCCGTCATCGGCCAGGACGGTCATCGGGGCGGCGGTGAGGCCGGCGGCCGTGATCTCCAGCCACAGCCGGTGAAACCGGCGCCCGGTCGAAATCGGGTCTTCGTCGGCCGGCCGATGAAACAACAGCACCGCGAGCGCGCTCCGCACCACGGCGGCGTCGGCGACCAGCGTCCGGGCGACGCCGAGACGATCGAAAGCCTCGAACATGCCGCGCCGCAGGACCAGTCCAGCACACGCCGCCTCGAATGAAGACATCTCCATCGCCTCGGCGTTGAGGCCGTCGAGGTGCCACCGCGGGTCCCGCCGCGAGAGCCGCATCCACGAGAGCAACTCCGCCCGAAAGGCGGCATTCCGGAAGCTGCGCAGCCCCGCCTGGTCGTTCAGTTCCGCGAGACCGGCGACGCCGTCACGATCTCGCACGACGGCGACGTCCGGCATGACTTCAAAACCATCGAGCGCGGCCGGATCGCCGCCCGCGAAGCGTCCACGATAGGTCCGGCGGGTGGCCACGAAGTGAGCGAGCGGGTCCGGCGCCGCGCCGTCAGCAAGCTCAAGACGGGCCACGGGTCGCAACGCGTCATCGGGTGGGTCTGTCGCCGTTGTTACCCTGACGGACCATCCCCGTTTCGCGCAGGCAAGCGACAGCCCCTCGATCGCGGCGCCGTGGCTCACCGCCGCGTCCCGGCCCCCCGGATCGCCGACGTGAAGCCGCCGCGTTCCGTCTTCGAGGACGAGGATTGCTCCGTCTTCCAGGCGCCGCCAGCGGGTTGGCTGGGTGTTGTGCACGCTCGGCGCAAGATTGGCCTCGGCCACGAGGTGCGACAGCGCGGGGATCACGGGCATGACGCTTTCTCGCAGCCGCGGGCGTCGGTGGGGGTGATCAAGGCGCGAGCATCCTGGCCAGGAAGCGACGCACGAGCACGCCCCTGGCGAAGGCAACCAGAGCCGACGCCGGCCGCTCGACCCGTGCACGGTACGGATTGAAGAACCATCCCCGGTGGTCGGTTCTGGAGTTGCGCCCCATGGCCGCCTGAAGAGCCTCGTAGGCCATCAGATTGCCCGTGGTGATGACCATGGGCGCGAACGACATCCGGGATCGTTTGCCCGCGGCCACGTCCGCCGCGACCCGGAGGTCGATGTGTGACGCGGACGAGGAGTGGGTGAGCACATATTCCAACTCCTTAAGGAAGGCACCGCGCGTCTCGTCCTCGGTGAGTTCGTCCCATGGCCTCCCGCGCGTGGGGTAGGCGAGACGTTCCTCGGGGCACGGCGCACCCGGCCGCACCACAGTGACCGACGGTAGTGGCGCGGCATAGGCGTCGATCACGGTCGCGCCATGCGTCCGGGCGGCGCGGTAGAGCGCGACGGTTGCGGCAATGTCGTCGCAACCGTTGACGATAACCGGATAGGAGGCCGCGATGCCGTCGAGCCGCGCGGTCCACTCAACACCCAGGACCTCGAGAGTTGCCTGCGGATTGATGCGGCGGACAGCCTCGGCGGACGCGGTCGCCTTTTCGTGCCCGACGGTGTCGAGATTGGCGAACACCTGGCGGTTGAGGTTGGACAATTCGAAGCGCTCGATATCGGCGACACCGAGCCGGCCGACGCCGGCCCGCACAAGCGAGGCGAGGCACGCACCGCCCATGCCGCCGACCCCCGCCACGAAGATGGCGGCGGCGCGCAGGCGCGCCTGCTCGTCGGGGGTGACGAAGCCGATGTTCCGCATCGTGAACTCGTCGTAGTCGAACATCACCGGCACGCGGGCTTCCATGGGCGCAGGCCTCCCCGGTGTTGAGCGTCGTCGAGCCACTGCATCATGGGTAGAACAGCGTGCTTGAGGGCGAACAGCGCAAGACTGCCTGCCAGCCAGGGCGCGCTCCCGGGCCTGGCCATGCGGCCGAGGTAGCGGCTGGCTGCCTCCAGGTTCATCTGTCCGATCTGCAGGAAGTCGTCGCCCCGCGCATAGTCCAGCCCGCCGGCGCAGAAGGCGTTGTAGGTTGGCTTGCGGTGCCTGCGCGCGGTCTCGAACGTCTTCTTCAGATCGTCGGAGCCGCCGGTATAGGCGTTGCAGATGACCGAGCGGTCTTCGTCGAGCCAGGCGTCAGCGGCCACGCCGAAGACGTGGCGGTGACGAGCCATGATCTGCCGCGCCAGGAAACGATGGTTCGCGCTGGGGCTGCTCGGCCGTTCGGGACTGGGAAAGACGCCGTCGAAGGTCTCGTCGACCATGCCGACCACCGCCGGCACCTGGCTGACGCTGGACACCCAGAGCGGCCGGCCGTGGCGGCGCAGGAACAGCAATACGCAGGTAAGCCCGTAGAGCAGTTCCGACAGGCCGCGACCACGGAAGGCCGGATCCACCATGACGAGACCAAGATGCAGGATCTCGATCGGGCGGCCCGCCAGTTCGGCGTCCATCAGCGCGAGAGCGTTGAAGGCGACCGGTCGGCCGGTGCGCGTATCGTGGATGACGGTGACGATGGTGTGTTCCAGCGGCGTGCGGTCGTCACCCAGCACACCGTAGTGAAGCGCCCCTTCAGGCAACACCTTGTGCGCGACGCTCCGAAGGTCAGCGAGAAGTGCGGCCAGCGCATCCGGGGTGAGCGCGAGGGCCGGGCGCTCGACAATGCGCAGCCGGAGGCCTCGCCCTGCTGGAGCGGTCAGGTTGAGCAGGTGCCTGCTCATGGCCGAGGCACCCGCGGTCAGTGAATGGCGCATCGTCTGTTCCCCACCCACCGGCCGCTCAACGCGCCGTCGCACGCGCAGCACGGCGCCTGGCGAGAGGCCCATCCTTCCGCGAAAGCCAGAGCTGTGCGGCCAGAAGCCCGTCCGCCTGACCGCACCAGAAAGCGGCCGCTGTCGCCACGTGCGGGTCCAGGTGCAGCCAGTGGACGAAGGCGGATTCATAGAGGGTGAACAGCGAGACGGCGCCCATCGACATCGCGGTTGCCCGGGTGATCCAGATCTCGTGCCCGAGGAAGTCGTTCCGCCGCGCGGCGCGCCAGCTGTAAGCGGCGCAGGTCAGGATGCAGGTGAGCCAGAAGACGTTCGGCGGAATTCCCGCGGGACCCGCGAACGGATAGACGATCGCGCAGGCGAGGCCCGTGGCCGGCAGGCAGATCAGCGAGACGAAGGCGACATAGCCGATCCGGCGGTGCGCCGTGCGATGGCGCCTCCGCAACCCAGGCCAGAACTGCAGCGCCGCGCAGGCGACAAAGGTGATGCCCACGCACGCATGGATGCGGATCATGAGCGGGTTGCGGTCGAATGCACGGAGCATGTCGAGGAACGCGCGGCCCGACATCGCCGTGACGCTCGCCGCCTGCTCCGCGGTGGGATGAGGAGATTGCTCAACCCGATCGCGATCGCCGTCATGCCGAGGAGGATCAGGAAGTTCCGGGCGGCTGACGCCCCGAACCTGCCAAATCCGCCGACCGCGCAATGCCCCGACCCGCCCATGGCACGCTCCCTTGCTGGCCGCGCCGGATGCTGCCCGGCGCTTGACGAGCCGGACTGAAGCATGGAATTGATCACCGATCAATAGTTTTTTGAGCGGTGTTCAATAATGGGTCGCAGGTCGGATCACACGCGGAGCGAGCTGGCGGCGCTCTTTGTCAGCGAAGGATGGGATCAGCTGGCGGAGGTCGGCCTCGCGCGGTTTTCCGCGCGCGAGGTCGCCAAGCGGGCCGGCTACACGATCGGCAGCATCCACAACGTCTTCGGCAACACGGAAGGCTTGCTGCTGGCGATTAACGCCCGGACGCTGGCGTTGTGGGCGGAGCATGCGCGGCACCGCCTGGCTGCGCCCGAGGCGGAGCCGATCGAGACCCTCGTGCGGGCCTATTTCGAGTTCGCGACGGCCAATCCGCTCTGCTGGATGGCGATCTTTCAGCAGCACCTGGCGGACAACCGGCCGGCGCCATCCTGGTATCAGGCGGCGGTGTCAGACCTCGTTTCGATCGTCGCGGAGGGAATTTCCGTGGCCCTGCCCGAGGCAAGCACGGAGCGAATCCAGTCGCTCACGCGCTCGCTTGTGGCCACCGTGCACGGGCACTGCATGTTCGCGCTCGTGCGCACCTTCGACCTGCTGGGCGAGACGGACCCCCTTGGCGCCGCTCTCGCCCGGGTCCGCGAAGCATTGGACGCCGCGCGGCTAGCTGACCGTCGATCGCCGATGCCCCAATAGCGTCTCATCCGTCACCGATGACGTGGAAGGCGCCCGTTCGACCAATGGGCGGCACGCCGTGACGGTAACCGGATTGGGAAGCACACCGCCCGGACGGGCGATGGTGCAGACGCTGAACGGGGGAGGCTGCGCCATGCCGCCATCGATGGGTCCGGCCCTGGACGAAGATCGGCCACACGGCCCTCATGCGCGAAGCGCGCGACAACCTCAGTTGCCGGGGCGATCAGGCACCTCACCGGGCAGCGTCGCCTGCGGCTCGCTCTTTCCCTGATGGCCGTCGAGACCGACCTCGACCACACGCATGTCCTTGTCTCGACACCGCCGCGCTGCTCACCCGCGCAGATGGCCGACGTGCGCAAAGGCGACACGTCACGCTATTTGAGCATGTTGATGCGCAACCCCCTCCGTTCCAGGGAGGGGTCAAGCGTCTTGCTTCTGGGCAACGTCCATGCTCCAATCCCTCGGGTCTTTGAAAATCGCATCAGTTGCCGGTTGTCGCGGGAAGGCCGCGACGTAAAACTGAATCCGTTATGCCGATCCGAACGCGGAAAACCAATCGCAATCGGACCCGGCAATGTCTACCCCGAAGGACCCTTGTTCGGGGGCAGCCTGTGGAGCCCTCTGTGCTAGACAAGGCGATGAAGCAGGAACTCTTGGT
>JASHQG010000170.1 GCA_030037665.1 Acetobacteraceae bacterium | reverse complement strand
GACTGGCGCTGCATCCCGCGTGTGGCTCGCCAAATAATCACACACAAAAAAGGCCGATGGCGTAAGTACCATCGAGCAACAGCTCGTCTGCACGATCCTTGAGCGTCGGGACCGAACCACACGGCGGAAGTTTCGAGACCGGCGACCTCGCGCTCACGCGGCGCACTGTGCGGCCATCGGCGTCGCAACGACGGAATGCCGGCACTTCGGGCAGCGCTCGCGGTGACAGGCGCGACAGAACGCCCTGCCGCAACCGGCGCACGCCGCCATCCCGTCCGGCGTCACAAGATGAAGCGCATCGTCACACACTAGCCGCGGGCGATCGGGACCGTAGCTGAATTCGCAGGGGGGTGATTCCAGCCGGCGGACAAGCGGATTCCAGTCGAGATGGATCACCCGCTCCGCCTTCCGTCGCCGGATGCGTACGGCGAAACGCTGTACCTGCGTGATGATCTCGAGCGTCTGCACCCAAGCGACGGAGACGCGCATGGCATATTGGCGGGAAAGATCGTGCAGCTTAGCCGCGTATTCGCGCTCAATCGCCTCCAGCCGCTTCTCCTCGCGCTGCCGTGCGGGATTTCCCTCGTCCAGCAGGGCGCCGCGTCGCATCGCCTCGCGATGGAGGTCGGCATGATACGAATAGAGACGCTCCTGATCGCGACCGAGCCGCCGGCGCAGTCCGGTGACGAACGGGGCCAGAGCCATCTCCAGCCGTGGGTAGAGCGCCCGCTCCACCAGCTCGAGCAGCCGGTTCGGCTCCCAGTCCGCCGGCAATCCAGCCTCGGCCGGTGGCGCCGCATCCTCGGTATCGGCGAGGTGTTCTGCCGCAAGCCGCGCGGCCATCGTATCGGCCAAGGCGCCGGTCGCAAGATTGACGCCGAGTCGCAGAATGCCGTCGCGCTTCTCGTCCGATACGGCGGAGTAGCGAAAATCTAGGACGGCGTAACGGGTCCAGCTCGGGCTGACATCGGCGAGGCGGATGGACGCGTTGTCGACTGCCAGCGCGCGCTCCAGAGCGCGTTGCGCATCGGAGGGCGCGGGAGCATCCACGGGCAGCACGAGCCGTGCATAGCGCCCGCGCTCACCGATCAGTCGCCCGCACCGCTCTAGCCAGTCGTTCTCGATCCCGACGCGTTCGGCGCCGTGAGGTAACGTCGCGCCAAAGCCCAGCCGTGACAGCTCGCTCACCTGAAGGACTTGCTGGACGGGTGGGGGGGCGAGCACCTCGAGGCCCTCGGGATCGATCGGTTCGGCCAGCGCGCCGTGCCGTGCCAGCAAGGATGCGACGAAACATTGCATCCGTCCCATGTCAGGCCGCATCGAGATCATTTCCGAACAGCGCCTCGTCCAACACCTTTGCCGCGTCGTATTGCTGCCTGGCTGCCGCAAGCTGCCCCTCCAGCGCGCCGAACGCCGTGGACCGCGCCTCCTCGGTGCGCCGCAGCCAGGCATCGAGCACGAGCGTCGAAAAGTCGTGTTGGTCCTCGAATTCGCCGAGAATCGCCCCCACTTCCCCGACCACCAGCTCGAACATGTTGATCTTCTCATCGAGAATGCGCAGCACCTCGTCCTCGATCGTTCCCATCGCCACCAGATTAAACACGAACACCTCGCGCGTCTGGCCGATCCGGTCGATGCGGCCGATGCGCTGTTCGATCGCCATCGGATTCCACGGGATATCGAAGTTGATCAGCGTGTTGCAGAATTGAAGATTGCGTCCCTCGCCACCGGACTCGCTGCAGAGGAGCACCGGCACCTCGACACGGAATGCCTCGACTGCGGCGTCCTTGGCAGAACCCGATATGGTGCCGTCGAACAGCGCGAATGCCGTACCATGCCGGCGCAGCAGATCCGCGAGGAGGCCGATGGATTCGCGGTGATGAACGAAGACCATCTTCTTCTCGGCGGGGTTCTGCGCGAGCAGCCTGAGCAGCGCCTCCGCCTTCGCGCCAGTCGAAAGTGCACGATAACGCGCGTGTAGCGCCACCCATCGCGGATCGTCGGGGCGGCGCGTCATGAAGCGGGCCAGCGCGGCGGCCGCGGCCGGCGGCGACGAGCCCGCCGCGGCGAGCAGATGCTGCACCGCGAAGCGCTGCTCGGCGCCCGTCGCCGCCTCGCGGGCCAGCGCCGACAGATCACGATAGCATGCCGCTTCGTCCTCGCCGGGCGCGATCCGCCATGTCGCGGCATTGCGGCGCGGCAGACGCAGCGCCGCGAGCGCGCGCGTGTTGCGCACCATGACGCCGCGCATGAGGTCATGCAGCCGCTCCCGGTTGGCCGGCTCGCGGGGCTTGCCTGGCGTCATATAGACCGACCGGAATTCCTTCTGGGTTCTGAATATGCCCGGTTTCAGCAGAGTCAGGAGGTTGTAGAGTTCGAGGAGGTTGTTCTGCACTGGCGTCGCCGACAGCAGAAGCAGAAAGCGCTTCTGCAGACTGTTTACGAGGCGGTAGCTGGCGCTCGACCGGTCGCGCAGGTGATGCGCCTCGTCAACCACCACGGCGTCATAGCTCAGCCCGGAGAGGATCCCCGCATGCTCCTGCCGCCGCGCGACGGCAATCGAGGCGATCACCCGAGGCTGCGTCCAGAACCGCGCCGGGTCGGTGCGCAGCAGAGAATCATGGCTGGTGGCGCACTCGAGGCTGAATTTGCCCTGCATCTCGTCCCGCCATTGCCCGACCAAGGCCGCAGGAACGAGGATCAGAATGCGCTCCGCCATTCCGCGGAGCATGTATTCCTTCAACACCATGCCCGCTTCGATCGTCTTGCCGAGCCCGACTTCGTCGGCCAGCAGTACCCGCCCCCGGTACTGCTTGAGCACCTTGCGCACCGTTTCCACTTGGTACCAATGCGTCTCGACACCCGCGAGCGCCGGCAGGCAGAGCAGCTCGTCGAAACCCTCGAACAGGCTAAGGCGGTTCAGTTCGCCACGCAGATTGAACCAGCCTGGGTCCGCATCCGCGCCATTGAGCGCGATGGCCTCCGGATTCGCGAACGCGACCGTTACGCTGAATCTCGCATCCTGCTTCGCCAGCTCGGGCACCACCGGTTCGGGGGCCAGACACGCGGCACGTGCCGGTTGCGGACGTGATGGCTGCGGCTGCCTTGGCGGACTTGGGTGGAGCTTCGGCGCACGCGGTTCCATGCGCCCCTGTTCGTGCCGGATCTCCAGCAGCTGCTTGGATAGCCAGCCGATCATGGCGTCATCGCCGACGAACCAGCGAATAGCCGAAGGGAGGGTCTCGATACCCTCGGCGCCTAACAGAGCCCGCGCGCGGCCGAATTGCCGCTGCTTGGCGAATGCCAGCGCGGTGAGCAGGGAGACGGCCTTGCCAGGCACATAGCGTTTCTGGTGACGCTTGAGAAATGCGTGCGCACGTGCCGGCTGGTCAGCTGCCACCGCCGCCAGCGCAGCCAGCAGCAGAAGCTCAAAATCGCCCGGATAGGCGCGAATGCCTTCCTGAGCGATCGCCAGGGCCGCACCAGGTCGCCGCGCCAGAGCATCCCTGACCCGACGACACCAGGATGGCGAGGCGGATGTTTCCCGCGGCGGCTCGAACTGCACCAAATCGTCCGCGTGGCTCGAAAACCGTTCGAGATCGTCCGGTCCGCCGAAATAATCGTCCATCAAGACATACCCTTCTCGCTCTCGGCGAGCGAACACCGGCTCCGGTCACAGAGCGAACTTTCACACGCATCATCGGAACTTTATGCAGGTGATTCGCAAGAGGACAGCAG
>JASHQG010000002.1 GCA_030037665.1 Acetobacteraceae bacterium | reverse complement strand
AGGTGTCGAACGGCCGTTTTCTGTTCGGCATCGGTGGCGGCTGGAACGCCGAAGAGATGGCCGATCATGGCACCACCGACTTCAAACATCGTTTCCGGCTAATGCGTGAGCGCGTGGAGGCGATGAAGCGCATCTGGACCGAGGAAAGCGCCGAGTATCACGGGGAACTTGTCGATTTCGACCCGATGATGTGCTGGCCCAAGCCGGTGCAGAAACCGCATCCGCCGGTCATCGTGGGCGGCGCGTTTCCGTATGGAGCGCGTCGGGCGATCCGTTATGGCGATGGCTGGATTCCGCACCACGCGCGCCCGCAATATGAAGATGTCAGCGCGTTTTTGCCACAGTTCCGGCAGATGGCGCTGGGGGCAGGCCGTGATCCGGCTGCGGTGCCGGTGACACTCTGGGGTGGCAAGGCGGATTACGACCAGATGGCTCGGTATCGCGACATGGGAATTGCCCGTGTAGTGGTGAGCGCGGAGTCCGCAAAGGCTCATGCCGTGCTGCCAGTGCTGGATGAATGGGCGGCGGTGATGCGAAAGATCGCGGGATAACGCGAAAACGCCCGCACCCCTCGCGGAGTTAGGGACGTGGTGTGACTATCGACTGCAACGCCACGACTGCACGCCCCGTCCCCTTCCCCGAGGGGAGATTCGCAAAGCTATCCCGCCAGCACTTCGTTCGTTGCTCGATCCAGAGTCGTGAGCATCTGGTCGATTTCGTCGAGGGTGACCGTCAGCGCCGGCATAAACCGGAGCGAGTCCGCACGCGGCGCGTTGATCAGCAGACCGCGTTTGCGCGCTGCGTCGACCACCGCAGGCGCAACGTTACGCTGCAATGCAAGCGCCCGCAGCAATCCTTTGCCGCGCACCTCGCCGCAGCCGCACCGGCGTGACAGCGCGCGCAGGCCGTCTGCCAGATGTTCACCCGCACGCACAACGTGGTCCAGGAAGCCCGGCTGCGTGATCTCCTCCATCACGGCACATCCCACCGCCGCCATCAACGGATTGCCGCAAAACGTACCGCCCTGATCGCCGTAGTCGAAGCAGCAGACGTCGCGGTGCGCCACCAGGGCGGCGAGCGGCACGCCGCCGCCCAGGCCCTTCGCCAGGGTCATGATGTCGGGCGCTATCCCGGCATGCTCGTATCCGAACACCGCCCCGGTTCGGCCGATGCCAGTCTGGATCTCATCGAGAATCAGCAACAGGCCACATTCGCGCGTCAGGCTGCGCAGACCGCGCAGAAAGGCATCAGTCGCCTCAACCACGCCCGCCTCGCCCTGGATCGGTTCGAGCATGACAGCAACGGTGCGCGGTGTGATGGCTGCCTCTACCGCGGCAAGATCATTCAGCGGCACTTTGATGAAGCCAGACAACTTCGGCGCATAAAGCTGCTCCCACTGCGCCTTTCCGGATGCCGCCATCGTGGCAAGCGTGCGGCCATGAAAGCCGTGGTCCATGGTGATGATCTCATAGGCACCATCGCGGTATTTCGCGCCCCATTTGCGCGCCAGCTTGATCGCACCCTCGTTCGCTTCCGCTCCACTGTTTGCGCAAAAAACCTGATGAAGGCCGCTGTAGCGCGTCAGCAGTTCCGCAAGTCGCAGCATCGGCGCATTGTAGAATGCGGGGCTGCAATTGATCAGCGCTTCCGCCTGTCGCGCCAGGGCCTCGACGATCGGCCGCGGTGAGTGACCGAGCGTATTCACCGCCCAGCCCTGAATGAAGTCGAGATAGCGTCGGCCGGACGCGTCGGTCAGCCATGATCCCTGGCCGCCAATGAAAACGATTGGCGGTCGTGGCGTGATGTCCATGACGGCGTCGAACGCGCCGGGCATTGCCTCGATAGGCGTGTTGTTCATCCTGTGCTCCTGTGAGCTGGTGATGGAGCGACAGGGATCGCAGATGCACGAAGGCCCCCGTCGCTGCCGGCGGGGGCCTTCGTGATCGGTCTGCGGCTTCGCTTAGCGCGCGCGCAATCGCCACTCCCCCGTCCAGGGACGGCGGCGTCGGCGAGCGGCGGTCTCGATGCGAGGTGCGAAAAGCATGCGAGGCCAATAGACGGCGCGGCGTGCAAGGTCAACGGCTGCGCCAGATCGTTGCGGGACAGGGCGCGATCAACATCGATATGAGCGATCCGAGCCGACTGGCGGGCGCCGGGCGTCGCCCCGAGGCACAGTAAAAGAGCAATCGGCCGGCACGCATGTGCCGCAGAGAATCTGCGTGGTGGTGTGTGGTGCTTCATGCAGGAGGCAATGAAGGTATCTATACAACTCACTACAGCCTGGGTGCAATTTTTACTCAAATTGTATTTCCCTGGCAGCTCAACGGTTCAGAGGACTGTGCGAGCGACAAGTCGCCTGCGTAACACCTGCACGACAGCCCGCCGCGCCCCCGGGGTGTGTGCCCGTCTCGGTCCAGGCGGGTAGATCAAGCTGCCGGCGAAAGGACGCGAACCGCCCGGTTCCCGGGCAGCCTCTTGGCGTCCGTCGGTGCCGCGCACCAAATCCGGCATCCAAAATGCAGGAAATCCGCAATAAAGCGCATCGTATTCTCGAAGGCATTGAATCTGCCCAACAAAAATGGGTTGCTGTCGCCTCCGGACCGACGCATGCTGGGCGGGGCTGTCCTCAAAAGGACTTTTTGGCAGTTTTCAATCGCCGCCTGGACGTCGACCTCCTTGCGCTGCGAGGAGGGTGGTTCCCGACCCACGACAGAACCTAACCAAAAGTACGGAGGGAGGGTATGACGACCACGAACAACAAGAGCACGACCGGCTTGTCGCCTGAGGAGCACCGCGCGCAATTGCGCCGGGCCGTCATCGCCAGCACGGTCGGCACCACGATCGAATGGTACGACTTTTTGCTCTACGGCACGGTCACGGCGCTTGTCTTCGGGAAGCTGTTCTTTCCGAATTCGACGCCCATTATCGGCGTGCTCCAAGCATTTAGCGTGTTCTTCATAGGCTTCGTTGGCCGACCGATCGGCGCCGCGATCTTCGGCCACTGGGGCGACCGTATAGGCCGCAAGGCAACGCTGATCGTCACCCTGCTGGTGACCGGAATCGCAACCGTGCTGGTCGGTTGCATGCCGGGATATAATTCCATCGGTGTCTGGGCGCCGATCCTGCTGACCATCATCCGCTTGGTGCAAGGCATCGGTGTCGGTGGAGAATGGGGCGGGTCGGTGTTGCTCGCGATGGAATGGGCGCGCACCGACAAGAACCGCGGGTTCCTGTCCTCCTGGCCACAGTTCGGCGCACCTGCGGGCCTGTTTCTTGCGAACTGTGCCGTGCTGTTCTTCAGTTGGATCTCCGGCGACCAGTTCATTACATGGGGCTGGCGCATTCCATTTTTCCTCAGCGCCATCATGGTCGTGGTCGGGCTGTGGATCCGGCTAGGCATCCTGGAAACCCCGGTCTTCAGGAAAGTGATGGAGGAAGAACGCATCGAGCGCGTCCCTGTTTTGGAAGTGCTGAAGCGGCAACCGAAGCAAGTGATCCTGACGGCTCTGCTGCGCATGCCCGAGCAAGCGCCAGGTTACATCGTCGGCGCCTGGATCTTCACCTATGGCACTCACGTGCTAGGCAAGTCGCGCGACTTCCTGCTGCTGGCTGTGATCACACAGACGGTGCTGGGCTTCATCTGGGTTGTGATCGCCGGTTGGTTGTCGGACCATGTCGGCCGCAAGAACATGTTCATCACCGGCTGCGTGTTCATGGGTGTGTTTGGTTTCATCTACATCGCCATGCTCAACACTGGCATTACGTGGGTCATCTTCCTGGCGATCGCGATCTCGCTGCTGCCGGTAATGACACAGTACGGGCCGGAGGCCGCGCTGATCGCCGAAAGCTTCACGCCGCGCCTGCGTTATAGCGGCACATCGCTCGGCTATCAGCTCGCATCGGTCATTGCGGGCGGCCCGTCGCCGTTCATCGCAACGTGGTTGTTTGCGACGTACAACTCGGCGTGGCCGATCGCTATCTACATCCTGATCTGCGCGATCATCGGCATCGTCGCCACCTCGCTGCTGACCGACTACACGAACAAGTCGGTCGAGACCGAGTACGCCGGGGTGTAAGCCTGCCGCGGCGGGACTGATCGGGCGGGAGCTGGGGCTCCCGCCCCT
>JASHQG010000169.1 GCA_030037665.1 Acetobacteraceae bacterium | reverse complement strand
AAGCGCTTTCCCATGCACGCAACCGCGCATACGGCGGTGCAGGCGGTGCTGGAGCTGCAGGCGGAGCATCAATTCACCGGCGCGGAGGTGGAGCAGATCGACGTGCAGGGGACGGAACGGATGGCAACGGTGAACAACATCCCTGATCCGTCCGACATCATGATGGCGCAGTACTCCATTCCGTTCTGTGTGGCACTGGCGGCGTATCGCGACCCGCGCGACCCAGCCTCGTTCGATGACGGCGTGTTGCGGGACGCAGGCATCCGTTCGCTTTGTGCGCGCGTCAACGTGCGGGCGGCAGAACCGCCCACGAAGGTCGCAGGCGCCGCGATCGTCACGATCACGCTAAGGGGCGGACGGTCGGTGTCGCGCGAAGTCGAAGAATTCAACGGCACACCGACGCGGCCGCTCAGTGTGGGAGAGCTGCGCGACAAGTTCGTCACTTTGACCCGTGAATGCTACCCGGCGAAGGCCGCGGCGCACTTCGACCGGCTGCAGAATCTCGAGGCGGAGCGGGATTTGTCTTGGGTGGGCGCCTGATTGAGCTCGCCGGCGGAGCGGGACGTCGAACGGCAAACCGGCAGGAGTGAGGGTTCTACGTCCCGCAAGCCCGACCTTCACTCTCGACGATCCGTCTCCCGCCTTGGCCCGATTCACCGGCTACACCCGCGGGTAGCGCCGGAGAGCGTTCCTATGCGTTCTTTCCGCCGTACCGCCTCACCCGCAGATCCGCCTGCTCCTTATGCGCGGCAAAGTTCTCGATTGCACACAATCTTGAGCAATACTCGCCGATCATCGCGCTCGCCTCGGAGCTGACCTCCTGATAGGTGACCGTCTTGAGGAACTTTCCGACCCAGAGCCCGCCGGTATAGCGCGCGGCACGCTTCGTCGGCAGCGTATGGTTGGTGCCGATGACTTTGTCGCCGTATGCGACATTTGTTTCCTTTCCCAGGAACAGTGACCCATAATTCGTCATGCGCTGCAGGAACCAACGCGGCTCCCGGGTCAGCACCTGCACATGTTCCGACGCGATGCGGTCGGCTTCGGCAACCATCTCCTCGTCTGTCTCGCACAGGATGACCTGGCCTTGATCACGCCATGCTGTGCCGGCCACGTCTGCCGTCGGCAGGTGCGTCAACTGCCGGTCGATCTCCGCCTCAATGCCATTGGCAATCTTCGCTGAGGTGGTCAGAAGAACCGCCGGCGAGGTCGGGCCATGTTCCGCCTGCCCCAGCAGATCCGTGGCGCACATTTCCGCATCGGCCGTGTCGTCGGCAATGATCAGTGTCTCGGTCGGTCCGGCGAGCAGATCGATGCCGACGCGACCGAACAACTGACGCTTCGCTTCGGCGACGAACGCGTTGCCAGGGCCGACCAGCATGTCGACGGCCGGGATGCTGGCGGTGCCAAGGGCCATCGCGGCAACAGCCTGGATGCCACCGAGCAGATAAATTTCATCGGCGCCGGCCAGTGACATCGCGGCGACCGTCGCGGCGGGCGGCACACCGTTGAGTGGCGGCGTACAGGCGGCAACTCGCTTCACCCCGGCGACCTTCGCCGTTAGCACCGACATGTGCGCGGAGGCGACCATCGGATAACGGCCTCCTGGCACGTAACATCCCACGCTGGCGACCGGGATATTGCGATGGCCGAGCGTCACGCCGGGAAGCGTTTCGACCTCCACGTCGCGCAGCGCGCTCTTCTGGACTTCGGCGAAACGGCGGATCTGCGCCTGGGCGAATTTGATGTCCTCGATCACCTGCGCCGGCAAGCTGTCGATCAGGCGTTGGATTTCGGTGTCGGACAGGCGAAAGGATTCGGGCTGCCACTTGTCGAATTTCGCCGACAGCTCCCGGACCGCCGCATCGCCTCGTGCGGTAATGTCGTCGAGGATCGCTTCGACGGTCTGCCGTACCTTACGGTCGGCTTCCAACTTTTCCGTCTCGGAAGCGCCCTTCTTCAGATAGCGGATCATCGCGAGAAGCCCTTTTCTGTCAGTCATCCGCGGCCGCCGACGCGCCGCACCGCGACCCCGAGCATAGCCAGTCGATCCGTGCCGATGAAGCCGGCGGCAATCGCCGCGCCAAACGCGAGGAAGGCGGCCGAGACGGTGAAAGCGTCGGAGATGCCGGATCCGCGCCGCGTCATCAGTGCACCGAACAGGGCAACGCCGATCGCGCCGCCCGCCTGGCGCACCGCATTCAGGACGCCGGAGGCAACACCGGCGCGCGAGCGTGGGACCGTGCCAAGCACAACCGTTGTCATGATCGGCACGGTCAGACCGATACCGAATGGGAGGAGAAGCAGGCCCGGCAGGATTGCATGGTATGATGTCATGGCGCCGATATCGCGCAGCAGCCACGCGCCCCCCGAACCGATCAGAAGTCCCGCTGCCATGATAACGCTCGGCGACAAGTGGGCGGCCAGGCGGCCCGCCGCGATGTTGGCCGTAAACACCGCAATCGCCAGCGGCAAGAGCGCAACGCCGGTCAGCAATACCGAGAGGTGGTGCGTCTGGCGGAAGTACAGCGCGAGCACGAAGAATGCGCCATACACGGCCAAGTTCAGCAGGAAGCCAACGAGCGTCGCAGCTGCAAATGCCGGACGACGGAAGAATCCAAGCGGCAACATCGGCTGGTTGGATGCATGCTCTGTTGCGATGAAGACGCCGAACCCCACGACGGCCAGTGCCGCGGCTGCGCACACGAGCGGCGAGGTCCAGCCGAGCGGCCCGGCTTCGATCACCGCACCGGTCAGACCGAAGAGACTGACGGTCGCCAGCAACTGGCCGACACCGTCACCGCCCCCCGGATGCACCGGTGCTTCGTCAACGAACCGGTAGGCCAGAATGATTCCGCCAGCACCGATTGGCAGGTTCACGAAGAAAATGCTGCGCCAGCCAAACGCAGTGACCAGAACCCCTCCCAGCACCGGACCAAGCGCCAGACCGACGCTGCCGGCCGCGGTCCACAGGCTGACAGCGCGGGCTCGTGCCGTGGCGTCGTCACGTGCGGCGTGGTTGAGCAACGCCAGCGAGCATGGAACGAGCGCCGAAGCACCGATGCCCTGCAGGACACGAGCGGCGATCAGAAGAGCGGTGTCCGGTGCCAGTCCGCAACCGAGCGAGCCGAGCAGAAACAACGCCAGGCCGCCAATAAAAGTCCGGCATGGCCCGACGCGGTCGCCGAGCGCGCCGGCCGACAGCAGCAGCGAGGCGAAGACCAAGGCGTAGGCATCGACAATCCATTGCAGACCGGTGATGCCGGTGTGAATGTCGTCAGCGATATTGGCGAGCGCAACATTCACGATCGACACATCGAGTTGAACCAGCAGAAATCCGATGCTCATTGTCAGCGCGGTGACCGAGAGACTGGAGCGCATGATTTTTATCTCCGACGACGCGCCGAAGATCGTGGTGATTTGAACCCGCCATGTCGCGTGCAGATGTTTCGGTCGTCGCCGAAGCGTTCCCGCGTGCAACGCACACGTTAGGTTCGTAGTTTCGCGTTGCGTTCAACAGAGAAGGAGCATGAGATGCCGACGCAACACGACAGCCGGATGGCATTCACGGTGGCGTGGGAGGTGCGGGACGGTGAGGCCGATGCCGCAGCAGAGATTATCTCGCGCTTCCTGCCTGAGGCACGCAAGGAACCGGGTGTGGAACTGTTGATGGTCAACCAGAGTGCCACCGACCCGACCCGGTTCCTGTTTTACGAAGTGTTCCGCGATGCGGCGGCGTTTGAAGCACATCAGCAGACGCCGCATTTCCGGAAAATGATCCTGGAGGAAGCCGTGCCGCTGCTCAGCAAGCGTGATCGGATGCAGTACGTACCGCTGTAAGCAGCGTCACCGCAATCGACGACAGGTTGCGGCGCATTCCGCCAGGGTTGAGGGTGCTGCGTTCGGGACCGCAGCACCTTCATCCGGCTCGCGAGCCGGCCGCTTCCGCCGGAAGCTCGGCCGCGATTCCTTCATTCTGCGGTCCAGCCCCCATCCACCACCAGCGCGGTCCCGGTCACCAGCGCCGCCGCGTCGGACGCCAGGAACAGCACGGCTCCCATGAGATCCTCGACATTGCCCAGCCGCCCCAGCTTGATCCGCCCCAGCACGTCGTCGCGAAACGCGCGATCTTCAAAGAACGGCCGGGTCAGCGGTGTATCGATGAAAGTCGGACCAATCGAATTCACGCGCACCCCGTATGACGCCAGGTCGATCGCCATGGCCTTGGTCAGTCCCTCGATCCCGTGTTTCGTCATGCAATAGACGGTGCGCTGCGAGCCGCCGACATGTCCCATCTGCGACGACACATGGATGATAGAGCCGCGCACGCCGGCTTGGACCATCCGATGTGCCACGGCTTGTGCCGTGAAAAACGCCGCTCGTTCGTTTAGCCTAGTGACAACGTCATAGTCCTCTTCGGTAACGTCAAGAAACGAGCGCGGCCGGTTGGTCCCGGCATTGTTCACCAGCACGTCGAACGGACCCTGCGCCGCGATCGCGGCACGAACCGCCGCGGTATCCGTCACGTCCAGCACCAGCGGCTCCGCACTACCGCCATCGGCACGGATTTCGTCCGCCACGGCCGTAATCTCCGCGAGGGTGCGCGACACCAGCACCACGTGCGCGCCCGCCTCTGCCAATGCAGCCGCGCACGCCACGCCGATCCCGCGACCGGCACCGGTGACCAATGCGCGCCGGCCGTCGAGCCGCAGCGATGGCGTGCGCGGAAGAGTCACTGTGACAGCACCTCCAGGCTTTGACGGTTTGTCGTCGGTCCCAGAATGCCGACCGACAACACGATCACCAGCATGGCCACCGCGATCATTGTGAATACGCCGGGTGGACCATAGAGCGACAGCAGGACGGTCACAGCGTAGCCGACCAGAATCGAGCTGATCCGGCTCCAGCTGAAGGTAAAGCCGACCGCCTGGGAGCGGATGCGCGTCGGAAACAGCTCGGCCGCGTAGGGATGAAAGATGCTGACAAGCCAGTTAATGCACAACGACACCAGCGCGCCGAACAGCAGAATGGGGCCGTCAGACCGCGCCTGCGAGAACAGGAGGCCGAATATGCCGATGCCGATCGCGGTGCCGACAAGTTGCCATTTGCGCTCGACAAGTTCCGCGAACAACAGTCCGAGTCCGGCCCCGACCGGCGCGAGCAGCGCGATCATGGCGGTGAACGCCAGCGAGTGCGCGATGGCAAAGCCCTGGTGCACCAGCATGATCGGCACCCAGGTGATGAAACCAAATGCGGCAATCGTCTGGCAGAACTGGAAAAGCGACAGCATGATCGTGCGGCGGATGTAAAGCGGGCCGAACATCTCGACCCATGCGCCGCGAGCAACGATCGGCTCGACGTGGTTGAAATCCGGTGCGGGCAACTCGCAGGCGAGTTCGGCGCGCACGCGATCCTCCATGGCGCGCATCGCTGCGTCGGCTTCGGTGTGGCGGCCATGCGTCTGCAGCCAGCGTGGGGATTCGGGAATGCCGCGGCGGATGAACCAGACGAACACCCCGCCGAGTGCCCCGACGATGACGACCCAGCGCCACCCGCTCAGGCCAAGCACGACATGGGGCACGAGGGCCCAGGACAGGAACAACGCGATCGGGCCAGAGGTCAGTACGATGAGGATGGCAAACGCCATGTAGCGGCCTCGCCACCGGCGGGGTGTGATTTCCGAAATGAACGAGTCATTGTTGATGAGCTGCACGCTGATGCCGAAACCGGCAATGAAGCGCAGGATATCGATCACGACGGCGGAATTCTGGAACGCAGTCAGGAAGATCGCGACCGAATAGACGAGCATCGACCATGTGAACGTGGCGCGTCGCCCGAACCGGTCCGAGATCCAGGTGAACAGGAACGCGCCGACGAACATCCCGAAAAAGAACGATGCGAGGAAGGTCGCGAAGCTGTTCCAGGCGAACGCGCCCTCAGCCGTCGCCGTATAAATATGCCTGGTGAGACCGAGCGAAATGCCGCCCGGCATGGTGAACTCATAAAACTCGAACCAGCCACCGACAGCGACGAGCGCCACGAGCTGCACGAAATACCGCGACGGCGGCAGCCGATCCAGGCGCGCGACGATCGACGCCGTATCCGCGATCGCATCCATTTATAAGTGCCTTCCCAGAAGAAGAAGGCGCAATGGAGCAGCGTCCGGCTAAGTTGGCAACACTTCGTCCAGACGCCACTCCTCGGCGGATGCGCCGGCAAGCGCCTGGATCCGCTCCTCGTCGGCACCGAGTTCGGCGGCGCCGCCGGAGTAGACGATCTCGCCGTTTTCCAGCACGTACGCATCGTCGGCAATTTCCAAGGCGACGCGCACATTCTGCTCTACCAGCAGCACGGATATGCCCTCGGTACGCATCTGCGCGACGATACGGAACACGTCCTTGACAATCAGTGGCGCGAGGCCCTGCGACGGCTCGTCCAGAATCAATATTTTCGGGTTCAGCAACAGCGCACGTGCGATCGACAGCATCTCCTGCTCACCGCCCGACAATTGCCGGCCACGATTGCTCCGACGTTCGAGCAGGCGGGGAAACAGCTCATAGATGCGCGTGATCGTCCAGGGGCCGGGACGCTCGATCGGCACCTGCAAATTCTCTTCCACTGTCAGATTGGCGAAGATCTTGCGGCCTTCCGGCACGAAGCCGACGCCGAGCTGCGCGATGCGGTACGGGGGAAGCCCCGTCGTTTCCTGCCCGAAGATTTGCACGCGCCCGCTGCGGGGCGGGGTCAGTCCAACCAGGCTCCTCAGCGTTGTGCTCTTCCCTGCGCCATTGCGGCCCAACAGCGTGGTGATGCGGCCCTCCTCTACCGTTAGTCCAACGTCATGGAGGATGTGGCTCTTGCCGTAAAACGTGTTCAGCCCTTCGGCATGCAGTGCCGCGCTCATTCCGCCTTCCCCAGATACGCCGCCTGTACGTGCGGATCCGCCGCGATCTCCGTCGGTGTACCGTCGGCCAGCAACTTGCCCTGATCCAGCACGCTGATGCGGTCCGCCAGATTGAACACCACTCGCATGTCATGCTCAATGAGAACGATGGTGTAATTACTGTTCTTGTGCAGCCGACGGATCAGAGCGGCGATCTGATATGTCTCCTGCTCACCCATGCCGGCGGTCGGCTCGTCCAGCAAAAGCAGCTTCGGACGCAGTGTCAGTGCCATGCCAATCTCCGCCGAACGCTGATCGCCATGGGACAGTTCGCCGACCAGCCTGTCCGCCTTGCCGGACAGGCCCACCAGGCCGAGCAATTCGTCGATGCGGCGCTCGACTTCATCAGCCGTCGTTCTGCTGCGCCACAGCTTCAGTTTAAGGCCAGCCGCACTCTCCGCGCCGATGCGAATATTCTCACGCACTGTCAGCTCGGGGAAGATCTCGGTGATCTGGAACGTTCGCGCCATGCCTCTGTCGACACGTTCGCTGACCGAGCGCTTCGTCACGATCTCGCCGTCGAAGACGATGTCGCCACTGGTCGGCGCAAAAAAGCCAGAGATCGTGTTGAAGAACGTCGTTTTGCCGGCGCCGTTCGGCCCGATGATGGCGCGTAGCTCGCCCGCCGCCACTGACATCGAAACGCCCTGCACTGCGCGCAGATTACCGAAATGCTTCGACACGTCGCGCACTTCCAGCATCGCGGTCATGCCGTCTCCCTCCGTTGAAACATGCCCAGCAGGCCGCGCGGGAAGAACAGCACCACCAGCACGAATATCAGGCCGACGAAACTCATCCAGTTCACGGTCATCGAAGAGATATAGTCCTGCACCACGACGAACACCGCAGCGCCGATCAGCGGGCCCCAGAACGACCGCATGCCGCCCAGGACTGCCATGATCACGATCTCACCCGACAGTGAGTAGTGCATCGCCATCGGATCGGCGAAGTTATTCAACAGTGCGTAGAGCGAGCCGGCGAAGCCAGTGAAAAAGCAGGATATCGTGAACGACAGCCAGATGTGCCGTTCGATCGGAATGCCCAGGAAGCGGGCACGGCGTTCGTTCTCGCGGATCGCCAGTAGCGTGCGGCCAAACGGTGATCCCAGCAGCACGCCCTGCAGTGCCACCGCAATGGCGAACATCGCCAGCAGGAAATAATAGAACAGCGTACCGTTGTTGGTGATGTCGATCGAGGTAAAGCCCAGATTGATCGGCGCGCGAACGAAGCCGCGCAGTCCGTCATAACCGCCGGTCAGGTCATTCCACGTATAGGCGATGTAGAAGCCGATTTGCCCAAAAGCGACCGTGGCCATGGCGAAGTAGACGCCGCGCCGTCGCGCGATGAACGCGCCGACGATCGCGCCGGCCAGCCCACCCAGCAACGTGCCACACAGCATCGCCAACGGCGTCGACGGCGCCAGGAACTTGAGCGCCAGGCCCGCGCCATAAGCGCCGAGGCCAAAATACGCCGCATGACCGAAGCTCATCACGCCGGTGAAACCCAGCAGGATATTGAACGACATCGCGGCAAGGCCCAGCACCAGCACGCGGCCCGCCAGCGCGGTATAGCCGCCGAGGAACGGCAGCCACAGCGGCACGGTGAGCAAGGCTGCCCAGACGACCAGCAGTTTTCCCCAGCGGGGATCGATGCCCCCGCGCATGGCAACGTGAGCCTGCCTCGTGGTTGCGCTGTTCATGTGAGCATCCCTTCCTCACCCATGAGACCGCGCGGGCGAATGATGAGAACGATGGCCATGATCATGTAGATGACCGCCTCGTTTCCGGACGGCCAGAAGACCGTGGTGACCGCGGCGGCGACGCCGATCAACAATCCACCGACCAACGTGCCGGTCAGGCTGCCGACGCCGCCGACAATGATGGC
>JASHQG010000168.1 GCA_030037665.1 Acetobacteraceae bacterium | reverse complement strand
GCGCGCACACTTGCCGGCACGCCATTCGCCGGCAGCCAGTCGCGCACCAGAATCTTGCCGCGCTCGTCGATGATCGAGCCGATCGCATGCGACAACACCACCGCCGGATCAGTGGTCAGACCGCCCCAGTGTCCGGAATGCACGCCACCCGGGCGTAGCTCCAACACGAGTTCGCACTGCCAGATGCCGCGCGTGCCCGTGGCGATCGTCGGGACGTCCGGCATCACGCGTGGCCCGTCCGAGGCGATCAGCACATCGGCCGCCAACGCGTCGCGATGCGCCGCGACGAATTCGCGGAGCCCGATGGAGCCGCGTTCCTCGCAGGTCTCCAGAACCAGCCTGACATTGTAGCCGAGCTTGCCGCCGCGCTCGGTCAGTACCGCTTCCAGCGCGGAGAGGTTCAGCGCGTGCTGGCCCTTGTTGTCGGCCGTGCCGCGGCCGTACCAGAGGTTACCTTCCTCCTTCAGCACCCAGGGGTCGAGGTCGGCGCGCCACTGGTCCTCGAGCCCGCGCACGGTGTCGCCATGGCCGTAGGTAAGCACGGTCGGGCGGCCCGGATCCTCGATGCGTTCGGCGGTCAGGATGGGACCGAAGCCTTCGCGCGGGTTCGGATGGATGGCAACGGTGAAGCCGAGTTGCGTCAGCCAGGGCTGGATGGCCTCGCCGAGATAGCGGTGCACATCGGCCTCATGGCCCGGGTCCTGCGAGGTGCTGGGGATCGCGATCAGTGCGGCGAGCCGGTCGCGAAAGCCGTTGCTATCGAAGAAAGACAGAGCGCGCCCGATGGCGCCGTCCCGGGATGGCATGCGTGGTCTCCTGAGCGAGCGGCGGCATTGGTGTCAGATGCGGCGGTGCACGGCAATAAACCTCGCCGGCGGAGCGGGAGAGTTCGGCGCCGGGTGAGAGAGGAGCGGCAGAGAAGCGCCGGGCGGTTTGCCGCTCACGGGCGAAGCTTCGTGTCCCGATCTCGCGCGCGAAGCGCGGGCGCGGTTTTATCTGTTCAGGTCCGCAAACGTCTTCCGTGTCCTGGCCAATTCCACCAGAAGCGGCGCGGGCTCCCAGCCCAGTCCGCTTGCGTCGTGCAGGGCTTCCACACGATGCAGGATTTCGCGCAGACCGATCTCGTCCGCCTCGTGCATCGGCCCGCCGCGCCAGGCCGGATAGCCATACCCGTGCACCAGCACGACATCGATATCCGCGGGCCGCGCGGCAATGCCGTCCGACAACACGTTGGCGCCCTCGTTGACCATCGCCGCGTGTACGCGTTGCTGGATTTCCTCCGGCGGTACCGTGCGCCGCGTGATGCCGCGCGCGGCCGACGCGGCCTCTACCAGCGTCGTGACGTCCGGATCGGGCAGCCGCTGACCGTCCCGATACAGATAGAATCCCCTCCCCGTCTTCTGTCCGAACCGTCCCTTCTCGCAGATCTGCTCGAACACCGGGACGACGCGTTGCCTCGGATCGCGGATTGCCGCCTTGCGCCTGCGGTCCGCCCAATCGACATCGAGGCCGGCCATGTCGAGCACCGCGAAAATGCCCATCGCCATGCCATAGGCCTCGAGTGCCGCGTCCACGTCGGCCGGCAGCGCGCCATCTTCGAGTGCGTATTCCGCCTGGGCGCGCGACTTTGCCAGGATGCGATTGCCGATGAAACCATCACACACGCCGGCGACCACTGCCTGCTTGCGGAGCCGCCGCGCAACAGCGAGCGAGGTCGCCAGAGCTTCAGGCAGCGCGCGCGCCGGGCGCACGATTTCGAGGAGCCGCATCACATGCGCCGGACTGAAGAAATGCATGCCGAGGACGCGTTCTGGCGCGTCCACTTCGTCGGCAAGGAGGTTGACGTCGAGATAAGACGTGTTGGATGCCAGGACCGTGTCGCGCCGGACGATGCCGGATAGCGCACGGAACACGGCACGCTTGGCATCGAGATCCTCGATCACCGCTTCGATCACCAGATCGCAATCGCGCAGTGCGCGCAGGTCGCTCTCATAGCGGACGCGCCCGGTTCGCTCTTCGTGCAGACGCTCCGAAAGACGACCGGTGCGCAATTGCCGGTCATACACTGCCTGAACGCGTTGCCGCGCGGCATCGGCGGCGGTCGGGCTCACCTCCACCAGTGTCACGTCCAGTCCCGCGTCGGTCAGTGCGACGGAAATGCCGGAACCCATCGTGCCGCCGCCGACCACGCCGACGCGGCGCACCGGCCTGGGCGCAACGCCGTGCGGCGGACGCGCTGCGATGCGCTCGGCGCGGAACAGATGGCGCAGCGCGCGCGACTGGGGACCAGCGAGCAATTCGCGGAAAAGGGCAGTCTCGTAGGCCATACCGTCCTGCAACGGAGATGTCAGCGCGAACGTCACCGCGTCAGCTGCGCGCACAGGCGCGAGCGCCCCGCGTGCCCGCCTGTGCACCAGAGCGAGCGCGGCCTCGAACGCCGCCCGGTCGAACGCCGGAATAGTGCGGTCGGCAACGCGCGGCAGGAGGCCGGCGGCGGCAAGCTGACCTGCACGCGCGACGGCGGCGCGGCGCAGATCGGTCGCAACTTCGTCCACCAGTCCGAGCGCCATCGCCTCGTCCGCCGGCACGTGGCGGCCCGAGGTGACGAGGTCCAGCGCCACGAGCGGCCCGACCAGCCGCGGCGTGCGCTGCGTTCCGCCAGCGCCAGGCAACAGCCCGATGCGTACTTCGGGAAAGCCGACGTAACCGTCGGGCGCAATGACGCGGGCGTGACACGCCAGCGCCACTTCGAACCCACCGCCGAGCGCCGTGCCATGCAGTGCCGCCACCACCGGCTTCTGGCAGGCATCGAGGGCGCGGAGGAACACGTGCAGGAGTGGTTCACCCTGCTCCGGCGCCTGACTGAATTCGTTAATGTCGGCGCCAGCGATGAAGGTGCGGCCATCGCAGGCCAGCACCGCAGCCCGCAGACTTCCGTCAGCTTCGAATGCAGCAAGCGCCTCGATCAGGCCGAGACGCACCGCGTGCGACAGCGCATTGACCGGCGGATGGTTGACCAGAATCAGACCGATGTCGCCAGAGCGCTCCAGTCGCACAGGATCGGCTTGCATTGCTCAGACCCTCTCCGTCTCTATCGCTTGATTGTTAGCACAGGACGGAGAGGGCCTGACGCCGCCTCTAGCGGACCCAGTGCTCCGGTACCCAGACATATTGGCCAAGACGCGGACGCCACGCCCAGTGGCCGGGCACGAAGTGGCCCCAGCCGGCCTCTCGTATCCGATAACGACCGCCGATCCACACGTAGCGCACGCCATCCCAGCGCCAGTGTCCCGGTACCCAGACATAGCGTTCGCCCGGCGGTGGCGGTACGGCCTCATAGGGAGCCGCCGGGGGCGGTGCGGGAGGCGGCGGCTGCGCGACCGCCAGTGTGCTGCTGACTGTGATGAGCACCGTGCTGGCGATCGCCAGGATCCGTTTCATCGGGTCTCTCCCGCTGTGGACGATGAGCAATGGTAACAGTTTACCCCGATCGGGCGCCGATCAAATATGCGTAGCAGCGGGTCGTCGCCGCGCCGTGTCTCGTCGCGACACGCGGCGTGACCCCGCGGCCGCCTGACTGAAATCCGTGATGAAACTTTTCCAACCACCCGCAGACATCTGCGGGAAGACGTCGGACAACGCGACCACTCACGAAGGACCCGCCCGATGCTGAAAGTCTGGGGACGCGTCAGTTCGTTCAACACGCAGAAAGTCCTGTGGCTGCTCGACGAACTCGGGCTCCCCTACGAACATATTCCCGCAGGCGGCAGCTTCGGCCGCCTCGATGAACCCCTCTTCCGCACGATGAACCCGCACGGCCGGGTGCCGGTGCTTGAGGACGACGGCCTCGCCATCTGGGAGTCTCACGCCATCCTTCGCTATGTTGCGGCGAAATACGGTTCGGACGGTTTCTGGTCTGACGATCCCGGCGCACGCGCACTCGCCGATCGATGGATGGACTGGTCGCAGACCGCACTGCAACCCGATTTTCTGACCGGCGTGTTCTGGGGTTATTATCGCACGCCCGATGCGCAACGCGACTGGCCCGCGATCAACCGCAGCATCGCGCGCTGCGCCGGTCATTTCCGCTTGCTCGATGCCGTGCTGATGATGCGGCCTTTCCTGCTCGGCGAGGCTTTGACACTTGCTGACATTCCCATCGCGACGTCGCTCTATCGATACTTCGAGCTGGACATTGAGCGTCCCGCTATTCCCAATGTGTGTGCCTGGTACGAGCGACTGCAGCAGCGCCCGGCCTACCGGGCCAGAGTGATGCTGGCATTCGATGAGCTACGCGGTCGACTGGCGTACTGAATCCGACGTCATTGCCGCGCCGGCGCCCGACGATGACCGTCACGGTCGTTTTTGCGGCCCGTGCGGCGCTGGATGCGGCGCTGGGCGTGGCGCGGCGGCGTGGAACGCCGGTCGCGGCGGAGGGGCGTGGAACGCCGGTCGCGGCGCCGCAGCACGGAACACCGGGCGAGACGGCGGCGCAAAGTGCGGAACTCGCGCCGGCACGGCCGCCATATGAGCGGGCGCCGGCCCGTGTGCGATCGGATGCGGTGTGGTGTGGACCGGCGAGACCGTGGGTGGGTGGAACCCTCCCGCCGCGTGCAGCGGTGCCGAACCCTGACGGACCGGCGGTGGAGCCGCATTCGCGCCCGCGCCTCGCAGCGCAGGCAGATGCGCCACCGGCCCGGGGTGACCCGCGATGGCATCTGCTCGCAGCCCTCGCGCGACCGGCATCCCGGGTCCCGCGATGGGGGCGTGCGGCTCGGGACCGCGCAGCATCGGACGCCCTCCCTCCGCCATCTGCGGACGCAAGGCCGGCCCGGGGGCGGCCACGCGCCACACTGGGGCGATGCCCTCCGGCGCCGCCGCCAGGTGCATCTGGCGTGCAAGGCGCGGGGTCACCCCCGCCGTCACCGCGGTGGGACGCACCGGATCGCTGCCGAACAGCGGGTGCGCCGCCGCCACAGTCCGCGCGTCGGGATGCGCCGCGAGCCGCCCGATCGGACGAGACCCCGCCAACACGCTCGCCGGCACGACCGTCATGGCGCTGCGGTTGGCGAAATGGTTGATGGTCAGATTGCGGTTGATCACCGCAATATCTTTGACCTGGTGCACGTTCACCGCCCGCCAGTACAGGTCGGACGCATGGTACCACGGGCGGTATGGCTCATGCGGTCCGAGCGGACACCAACCGATCGAGCCCTCCGCTAGTGCCGCGCCAATCCCCACCGTCACGCCGACCCCAACGCCAA
>JASHQG010000167.1 GCA_030037665.1 Acetobacteraceae bacterium | reverse complement strand
TGCCATCCAGACCCTCGTGCGCACTTCGGTTGCCCGGAAAGTTTTCCCCCGCATCCCCTCGGTTCGAGCCAAGGTTCGCTCCTGAGCAGAATGCTCGACCCACGCCGGTTAGGATAATGACACGGACATTGGGATCGTCGTCACCCGCCCGCATGTATTCACCGACCTTCGCGACGGTGCTGTTTTCCTCGGCTGTTCCGACCAGGGCGTTCAGTCGTTCAGGGCGATTGAACCTGATCCAAAGGACACCGCTGTCCTCGGGTTCATATAGCAAGTGATCGACCAGTTTCGGCCCCATCGGTTCCTCCCTTTCTGCGTTTCCACACAGTGGCGGAGGACAGCGCTACTCGGCAAGCTTGTGGCATTCCTGCCCGTGATCGATAGTTGTCTCAACACAACGCCATGCGGGATACGACGCGATGCCGAGCGACAACAACGGACCTCTCGCCGGTATTCACGTGCTGGATCTGACCACGGTGCAGATGGGTCCTTGGTGCAACCGCATCATGTCCGATTTCGGCGCCGACGTGATCAAGGTGGAAGCGCGCGAGGGCGACTCCTCTCGCTACACCGGCGTCCGCAAGCATCGCCGCATAAGCGGCGCGTTCCAGCGCAACGGCCGCGGCAAGCGCAGCATCGCCGTCAACTTGAAACAGCCGGAGGCACAGGACGCGGTCCGCCGCCTGGTACCGACGGTCGACGCCTCGCCTCCAATATCCGCCCCGCGGCTCTAGGCCGCCTCGGCCTCGACTACGCCTCCATTCATGAGCTTAATCCGTCGATCGCCTATCTCAGCTTGGTCGGCTACGGCAGCGCCGGACGCTATGCCGGGCGCCCCGCCTACGACGACTTGATCCAGGCCCACGCCGCCATCCCGACGCTGCCGCACCGATCTACCGGCCAGCCGCGCTTCATTCCGATGGCAGCGATCGACCGCATCGTCGGGTCTGCCGGCGCCAACGCCCTGCTCGCAGGCCTGCTCGCCAGGGCCCGCACCGGTATCGGCCAGCAGATCGAAGTGCCCATGTCCGAAACGATTGCCCAGTTCGTGCTGTCGGAGCGTATGCAGGGCCAGACCTTCGATCCGCCCATTCGTGGACTAGCTGACAACGGGACTGAACCTGTTCCCACGTCGGGTCATCGCTTCACCCGGGTTGAGCATCAAATCACCGATCGCGCTGAGGCCGAATATCATAGTGCTGCAACTCAGGAGGAGAGCGCTGAGCCCCTATGCGATTCACCGGCTCAGAATAAGAGATTTACTTTCAGCTCAGAGCATCCTCTGTAGGATCAGCTTCTGCACATCCGATGTCCCCTCATAAATCTGGCACACCCGCACGTCCCGATAGATCCGCTCCACGGGATAATCCGCCAGGTACCCGTAGCCCCCCAGCGTCTGGATTGCCGCTGTGCACACCGCCTCAGCCATTTCTGAAGCGAACAGCTTTGCCATGCAGGCGGCCTCGATCGCCGGCTTGCCCTCCGCTTTCAACCGTGCCGCATGCAGTGTCATCTGCCGCGCCGCCTCGAGCCGCGTCTTGGCCTCCACCAGCCGGAAGCCCACCGCCTGCAGGTCGATGATCCGCCCGCCGAACGCCTGGCGTTCCTTGGCATATTCCACGGCATAGTCGAAGGCCGATCGCGCCATACCGACGCTCTGCGCGGCGATGCCGATGCGGCCGCTTTCCAGCGTGGACAATGCAATCCGGTATCCCGCGCCTTCGGCGCCGATGCGCTGGTCCTCCGCCACTTCCATGTCCTGAAACGACAACGCACAGGTGTCCGACGCCTTCTGCCCGAGCTTTTCCTCTTTCCTCGCCACTCTGAACCCGGGCATCGACTTGTCCACCACGAAGCAGGACAGGCCGCGCTTGCCGGCGGACGGCTCGGTCACGGCAAACAGCACCGCAAAACCCGGATGGTCGGCATTGCTGATGAACTGCTTGGCACCGTTGATGATATAACGGTCGCCCTTCTTCACCGCGCGCGTGCGCAGGTTCGACGCGTCGGATCCGGCCTGAGGCTCGGTGAGCGCGAACGACCCGACCGCCTCGCCCGTCGCCAGAGGCCGCAGCCAGCGCTCCTTTTGTACGTCGGTGCCATACTGGTCTATCACGACGCAGGTCGGCGAGTTGTGCACCGACACCATGGTGGAGACGGCGCCGTCGCCGGCGGCGATCTCCTCCAGCGCAAGGGCGTAGGTTGGTGCGTCGATTTCAGCCCCGCCCCATTTCGCCGACGTGGTCGCGCCGAACATACCCAGTTCGGCCAGCTCGCGGATGATCTCCGGCTCGATGCGCCCGGCCTTCTCCCGCGCGGCAGCGTGCGGCGCGAGGCGCTCCTGGGCGAAGCGGCGCACTGTGTCGATGACGATCGGGTCTGTCGCATACGGCGTGTAATCCGGCATCGCTGCACCTGTTTTCTCTGGCTCTGACGAGCGGCCACCGACAGATTGTTTCACAGCCGGCCGCCGTCTACCACCCACAATTGCGCCGTGCACATGCGGCTGTCATCCGCGCCCAGCCACACCACCAACCGCGCGACGTCATCCGGCACGAGCTTCTGCTTCAGGCACTGCATGCGGAGCAGGTTCTCCTCCGCCTCAGGAGTAAGCCAGAGGGTGATCTGGCGCTCGGTCATGATCCAGCCGGGAATGACGGTGTTGACACGGATTCCGTAAACACCGAGGTCGCGCGCCATGCCTTTGCTAAGCCCCTCCACCGCTGCCTTCGCGGTGGTGTAGGCCGGCATGCCGCCCTGGTTGCTGTGCCAGCTGATCGAGCCAAAATTAATGATCGAGCCGCCGCCGGCCGCGCGCATCATCGGCGCCACGGCCTGGATGGCGAAGAACTGGTGGCGCAGGTTCGTCGCCAGGCGCTCATCCCAGTATTCTGGTGTAACGTCCTGCCAGTCATGTCGCTGATCGTTGGCGGCGTTGTTGACCAGCACGGTGATATTGCCCAGCCGGCGGCCGACTTCGGCGATCGCGGACCGCAGCGCGCCGATGTCCTTGAGATCGCAGTGCTGATAGAAGGGTGCCGGCCGGCCAGCGTCGTCCAGCGTGGCGACCAGTTTTTCCGCGGCATCGTCGGCAACATCGACGAATGCCACACGCGCGCCTTGCTGCGCAAAATGCGTCACCTCTGCTGCGCCAATGCCGCTGGCGCCGCCGGTCACAAACACCACGCGGTCGCGCAGGCTGGGATAGGTCGCGTTGGTCATGTCGTGTGTCCTCGCTGGTCGAGCTGGCGTTCCAATTCATCGACGATCGCTTCCGCCGGCGGCCCGATCGACAGGACGATGGGGGTCTCATCGGGGCCAGGTTCTTCGAGCGTCGCGAACTGGCTGTCGAGCAGGGACGGCGGCATGAAATGACCGCGACGCGACTTCAGCCGCGCGGAGATCAGTTCTTTGGACCCCTTGAGGTAGACCAATAAAACGTCGGACCGGTCGCCGATCAGGATGACGCGATAGGCGCGCCTCAGCACCGACGATGCCACCACCGATGACTCGCCGCGTGCGCGTCGCGCGTCGATCTCCGCCGCGATCGCACGCAGCCACGGCCAGCGGTCTTCGTCGGTGAGCGGAATGCCTGCGGCCATCTTTTCCACGTTGGCGCGCGGATGAAATGCGTCGCCCTCCACCAGCGACCAGCCGCGGCGCCTGGCCAGCAACCCGGCAACGGTGGTCTTGCCGGATCCGGACACGCCCATGATGACCGCGATGGTCATTGTTTCGATGGCGCCTCCACGTGGCCGCCAAAGCCGAAGCGCATCGCCGACAGGATCTTTTCCGCGAACGTATGATCCTGCCGTGAGCGGAAGCGCACGAACAGGGACGCAGCCAGTACGTCGGCTGGAACGGCTTCCTCGATCGCGGCCTCGATGGTCCAGCGGCCTTCGCCGGAATCGTCGACATGGCCTGAGAATTTCTCCAGTCGCTCATCCGTTGCCAGCGCGGACGCGGTCAGATCAAGCAGCCACGACGACACCACGGAACCGCGGCGCCAGACTTCCGCGATGTCGCCCATGTTCAGTTCGAAGCGTTCGTCCGCCGGCAGCGTGTCGGATGCGCGGTTGCGCAAGATGTCGAAGCCTTCCGCAAACGCTTGCATCATGCCGTATTCGATGCCGTTGTGTACCATTTTCACAAAATGGCCTGCACCGACCGGCCCGGCGTGCAGATACCCGCGCTCCGCGCGCGGATCGCGGCCATCGCGGCCGTGCGTGCGCTCGATCGTGCCGAGGCCCGGCGCCAGCGCAGAGAAGATCGGATCGAGGTGTTCGACCGCCGACTTGTCGCCACCGATCATCAGGCAGTAACCGCGCTCCAACCCCCACACGCCACCTGACGTGCCGCAGTCGACGTAGCGAATGCCCTTCGCGGCCAGCGCCTTGCCGCGGCGCACGTCGTCCTTCCAGAACGTGTTGCCGCCGTCGATAATGATGTCGCCCGCACCCAGCATCGTTCCAAGCTGCTCGATCGTCTGTTCGGTGATCTTCCCCGCCGGCAGCATCACCCACACCGCGCGTGGCTTCGCTGTCAGCACCTGCACCATTTGCGTGAGGCCGTCGCTTGGTTCGGCACCCTCGCGGCCGAGCTCCTGCACTGTTGCCGCGTTCGCATCCCACACCACGCAGCCGTGCCCCGCGCGCATCAGCCGCCGCGAGATGTTGGCCCCCATCCGGCCAAGCCCGACCACACCGATCTGCATTGCACGCCCTCCTGCGCTGCGCCTCGCGGGTATGAGTCGGTGCGCGCCGGGCCGGGTCAAGCCCACAGCCACGTGAAACCTCGCCAAGCAGAGCCGGCCCGGCCAGTATGTTGCGCATGGGACGCCCCGCACGACGCCTGCCCGGACCGACGCGCGCGGCGCTGGTCTCGCTCTACCGCGAGCTGGCGCGGCGCGGCATGAACGCCGGCAGCTCCGGAAATGTCAGCGCGCGCACCCACGCGGGCATGCTCATCACGCCCACGGGGTGTTCCGCCGAATCGCTGACGTCACGCGGGCTGGTGGCGATGGCGCTGGACGGTGCGGTGCGCGGCAAGGCGACGCCATCGTCGGAATGGTCGATGCACGCGGCGATCTACACCGCCTTTCCCGCCGCTACGTGGATCGTGCACACGCACGCCGACGCCTGCACGGCCCTTGCCTGCATGAACGAGGGGCTGCCGGGTTTCCACTACATGGTCACGCGTTTCGGCGGTGATGACGTGCGCTGTGCCCCCTACGTTACGTTCGGCACGCCGGACCTTGCGGTCGTCGCGGCGCAGGCGCTTCAGGGCCGCACGGCCTGTCTGCTCGGCAACCACGGTATGATCGTGCACGGGCGGACGATGCAGGAGGCGCTGACGAGTTCCGTGCTGCTCGAAACGCTGTGTCGTCAGTATTTGCTCGGGCGCGCCGCCGGTGCGGTGCGGTTGCTGACGTCGGAGGAAATGCAGGCAGCGCACGAACGGTTCAAGACGTACGGTTCGTCACCGAGGCAGTGACGGGTTCATGTAACGCAGTCCGACATATCGCGGTGAGAGTGCTGGTGCGAACTGCAAACCGGTCAGCAGCCATGTCATGACATCAGGCAACGCCATGAAACTGCCTGGGGATACGCGGGCCGGCGTGCCCGTTGGCCCCGACGAGGTGAGGCCGGCCTCGGGATGGCCTGCCAGCGACCGGCCGTCTGATGGCGTACCAACTTGCGGAGTGTTGCTCAATGTCGGTCGTTCCTGACCTCACGAATCGCGTCGCCCTGGTGACCGGCGGATCACGCGGCATCGGCCGCGCCATCGCACTGGCCCTGGCCGATGCCGGCGCCCATGTCGCGGTGAACTACCGCGACCGCGCCGATAACGCGCACGCCGTCGCGGATGCGATCAGCGCCGCCGGTCGCCGCGCAATACCGGTCGCAGCGGACGTGTCCGACGCCACCGCCGTGGCGCACATGGTGAACCAGATCGCAAACAAGCTCGGCCCGGTGGACGTGTTGATCAACAACGCAGGCATCGCACTGATCCGCACCGTGGACGAACTGACCGAAGCCGATTTCGACCGAACCATTACGGTGAACCTGAAATCCGCATTCCTCTGCACCCAGGCCGTGCTGCCGCACATGCGCGCTCAGCGCTGGGGTCGCATTGTCAATCTCTCCTCGGGCGCGGCGCGCGGGGCCGGCGGCATCGGCGTGCACTACAACGCATCAAAGGCCGGCATGGAGGGCCTGACGCGTGGCTATGCCGCCCGCCTGATCACCGACGGTATCACCGTCAATGCTGTCGCCCCCTCCCTGATAGACACCGACATGATGTCCGCACGGCGGGACGATTATGCGAAACGCATCCCGCTCGGCCGCATGGGCACCCCAGAGGAGGTGGCCCAGGCGGCGCTGCTTGTCCTGGGTAACCCTTACATGACCGGCCAGACGGTGCAGCTGAACGGCGGCACGCATTACATTTGAGACCTTTGGCTTCGGCTTCGCGCCATAGCTCCGACACACTCCCCGCAGGAGCAGCGCAGCGGCTGCAAGGGGCTTGATTGGCCGACATGTGCAACGCCCCCGCGCCGGGCTTAGAATGCGCGCCAACCACCCGAGGAGGATGCGATGGATGGCAGCACAGGCCAAATCGGACGGAACGTCTCGCGGCGCGTCTGGCCGCCGGGGGTCACACGCGTGCCCTACTGGGTCTACCAGGAGCCCGACGTTGCGCGCCGTGAGCAAACCCACATCTTCCAGGGCCCCGTCTGGAACTTCCTATGCCTGGAAGCGGACATCCCCAGCCAGGGCGACTTCCGCACGACCTTCGTCGGCGAAATGCCCGTTGTCGTCGTCCGCGGCGAGAAAGGTGCGATCCACGCCTTCGAGAACCGCTGTGCCCACCGCGGCGCGCTGATCGTGCTGGACGACGCCGGGAATGCCAAGGACTTCGCCTGCGTCTACCACGCCTGGCGCTACGACCTGTGCGGCAACCTCGCCTCCATCGCGTTCCGCCACGGCGTGAACGGCCAGGGCGGCATGTCGAAGGAGTTCGACATGCGCTCGGTCGGGCCGCGGAAGCTGCGCACCACGACCTTCTCGGGCCTGGTATTCGGCACGCTCTCGGAGGCGACACCGCCGATCGAAACATTCCTCGGCGAAGCGATCAGCACACGCGTCCGCCGCGTGCTGCGCAAGCCGGTCGAAGTGATCGGCCGCTTCATCCAACCCTTGCCCAACAACTGGAAGCTTTATGCCGAGAACGTCAAGGACACCTACCACGCCAGTCTCCTTCATCTGTTCTTTGCCACGTTCCGTATCACGCGATTGAGCCAGGGCGGCGGTATTCTGATCAGCGAAAGCGGCGCACACCACGCCTCCACCACGCTCGCCCCGCCGCAGACCCCCGACACGACCTATCGCGATGCCGGCCTGCGCTCTGACAAGGAGGACTTCCGCCTCGGCGATCCCGGCATCTTGGAACTCCGCAACGAATGGGGTGACGACATCCAGTTGCAGATCCTCAGCGTCTTCCCCGGCTTCGTGCTGCAGCAGATCCACAACTGCCTCGCGGTGCGCCAGATCGTACCGCGCGGCAGTGATGCGATGGACCTGCACTGGACCTATCTCGGCTTCGCCGACGACACGCCCGACATGCGCGCGCTACGTTTGAAACAGTGCAATCTGGTCGGCCCGGCGGGATTCGTGTCGATGGAAGATGGTTGTGTCGGCGGATTTGTGCAGCGCGCCAGCGCCACCGCCGAAGACGAAGAAAGCGTCGTGGAAATGGGCGGCAGCGGCACCGAAAGCCAGTCGACCCGTGCCACCGAATCGGCGGTGCGCGGCTTCTGGAAGAACTGGCGCGAGCTCATGGAGATCTGATCATGTCCGACGCCGACACCCTGTTCCGCCTGTCGTCGCTGAACACCGCGTATGCGTCCTGCATCGACGCCGACAGGCTCGAGGAATGGCCCGGATTCTTCGTCGAACGCTGCCTCTACAAGATCACCAGCGCCGATAACCACAAGCGCGGCTATGCCGCCGGCATCGTCTATGCGGATTCGCGTGCGATGCTGGAAGACCGTGTCTCCGCGCTGCGCAATGCCAACATCTATGAGCGTCACTCATACCGCCACATCGTCGGCATGCCGTCGCTGATCAGCTCGGCGGACGAGATCGCCGGGGAAACACCTTTCGTGGTGATCCGCACGATGCGAGATGGCCGCATGGACCTGTTCGCTACAGGCGTCTACCTCGACCGCGTGCGCGAAGAGGACGGCAAGCTGCGGTTCATCGAACGTCTTGTGATCTGCGACAGCCAGCGTTTTGACACGCTACTGGCGATCCCTCTGTGACCAATCCTGTTCACACATCGGACGAGGTCGGCGTGGGATACGACAAAGCGTCGGGTCCGGCAGACCCCCGCCTCATCCTCTTCGGCAGCTTCACCTCGAGCTCGACCTACAAGCCGATGCTGTACCTCGCTCTCGCCCGCCTTCCGTTCAGTTTCCGCACCGTCAACCTGAAATTCGGCAAACAAACGGAACCCGGCTACCTCGCCGTAAACCGCTACGGCCAGGTCCCCGCCCTGCGCCAGGGGGACCTGACAATCGTGCAGTCCAACGTCATTCTGGACTACCTCGCCCGCACCACTGGTCACTTTGCCGGCGCAACGGAACAGGAACGCTGGACGGCACGCGAATGGCTGTCGTGGGAAGCCGACAACATCACCAACGTCGCAAAGGTCCGCCACTATAGCCGTTTCCGCGCCGTCGACCCCGCGGTCATGGACTATTTTCGCCCGCTTGCCGACGGCGCGGTCACGTTTGTTGAGAGGGCGCTGCACGGCCGCGAGTGGCTGGTCGGAGATTCACCGTCGATCGCCGACATCGGCTGCTGGGGCCGCATGGTGTTCATGGCCGAGGGCGGCATGGACATCACGCGCTGGCCCAACGTGCACGCCTGGTCTCGGCGGCTTGCGGCATTGCCGGGTTTTGCCCTGCCGTACGATCTTATCCCGAAAAAGGACCGGGAGATCGATCCGTCCTGATAACGGACTGGTTTCGCCTGGCCGGTGCTGACTTCCACGGGCTCCGGCCCCTACCCGCCGGACGCCCGGCGCGCAGGTTGCTGGTCTGTGCGTTCACGCTGACCTATGAAGTCCGCTGACACATCACAACAGCCGGCGCGCCACCATCATGCGAACGCAACGCTTGAGCCTTATGGCGGCGATCGCGTCGATTGCCGTATTCGGCATCGGCATCGGGCAATCCGCACCACTGCTGTCGCTTCTGCTGGAAA
>JASHQG010000166.1 GCA_030037665.1 Acetobacteraceae bacterium | reverse complement strand
GGTCACCGCCCGGCAACAATTCGTGTGGCGCGCTCAGGCGGCCTTGCGGAATGTCGGCGGAATGCCCGCCTTCGGCACCTGCCCATGCATCGGTTCGGCGGGAAGCCCGTCGTGCAGCACGCGGCGCGCCTCGAACAATTTCTGCAGGTCGATGCCTGTGCGAAAGCCCATGCTCTCGAGCATGAACACGAGGTCTTCGGTCACCACATTACCGGAGGCGCCGGGCGCATAAGGGCAGCCGCCCAGGCCAGCCAGGCATGAATCGAACGCGCGGATACCTTCCTCCACACCCGCCAGCGCGTTGGCGATACCCAGGCCGCAGGTGTCGTGCAGATGGAGGCCGTAAAGCGTGGGGCCGATGGCTTCACGCGTGGCACGCACGACAGCGCGGATCTGTGCCGGATGCGCATAGCCGACCGTATCGGCCAGCATGATCGCATCGGCCCCGGCATCCGCGAGACCCTTCGCCATCGCTACCGTCTGTGCCGTGGTGACCACACCGTCGATCGAGCACCCGAACGCGGTCGAAACGCCAACAACGAGCGGCACTTTGCGCGGCTGCGCGTGCAGCCATTCGCAGATCCCTTTCATCATTTCGATCGATTCTGCCGGCGCCCGGTTGAGGTTGGCGCGGCTGTGGCCCTCGCTCACCGAGACGGGGATGCTGATCTTGTGCACGCCGGCATTGTAGGCGTTTTGCACGCCGCGCAGGTTTGGCGCCAGTGCCTGGACCGTGATGCCGGGAATTTCCACGAGCACGCGGGCGACAATTTCAGGCGTGTCGGCAAGCTGTGGAACAACCCGCGGCGGGACGAAGCTGCCGACCTCGATCTCTTTCACGCCGGCCGCGGCAATGGAGGCGATCCAGCGTACCTTATCGTCGGTGGTCATGCGGGTCTTGGCGATCTGCAGCCCGTCGCGCGGGCCAACTTCACAGATGGAGACGAATTCGCTCATGGGGCCGTGACCTCCCGAGGGCTAGTTCGGCAAGGTTGCGTACGCCGGCTTGGAAAAGCAAGGCGTACGGTCGCGCCATGCCGGTAGGGAACCGGATGACGGAGGGCGACTGTCGCGTCGATGACGAGCACGCAATGACCACGGAGCCGTCCGATGCGGTGGCCTCCTCCCCGGCGTGGAGATTCGCGTGAACATCAGCCGGCACCTCATGGAGAGGATGGCCCGGATGCCCGTTTCGTCGATGCTCCGGGAGGTGCCGCTCTGATCCGGGTCAACCGGCCAGCGGCCACCGCGGGTGGCGAAACCTCGAGCGTTCAGGCAATGTCCGCCGCATGAGCGACCTGCAGATCATTCCGGTCATTCTGTCCGGCGGTTCCGGCACGCGGCTATGGCCGGTGTCGCGCGAGAGTTTTCCCAAGCAACTCTGGCCGCTTACGTCGAAGCACTCCCTGTTGCAGGAGACCGCGCTGAGGGCGAACGGCCCCGCATTCGCCCCGCCGATCGTGGTGTGCAACCAAGAGCACCGTTTCCTGATCGCGGAACACCTGCGGGCAGCCGGTGTCCACGGCGCACGCATCGTACTCGAGCCGATCGGCCGCAACAGCGCGCCGGCAATCGCGGCCGCGGCGGTACTGGCCGCGCAGGACAATCCGGATGCCCTGCTGTGGATGCTCGCTGCCGATCATGCCATCGCCGATGTTCCCGCGCTTCATCAAGCACTGGACACCGCGCTCGATGCGGCGCGCGCAGGCTGCATCGTCACGTTCGGTATGCGGCCGACGCGGCCGGAGACCGGTTATGGCTACATCGCCAGCGGTGATCCGCTGCCCGAGGCGCCCGGTGCCTATGCTGTCAGCCGCTTTGTGGAGAAGCCGGATGCTGCCGCGGCAGCGCGCCTGATCGCTGACGGTCGACATCTGTGGAATTCCGGCATGTTCGTCTTCACCGTGCGGACGCTGTTGAATGAGATGGAGACACACGCGCCTGACGTGTTGACGGCGGTGCAACGCGCCGTGGCGGGGCGGCATGCGGACCTGGATTTCATCCGGCTCGACGAGGCGGCGTTCACCGCTTGTCCGTCGATCAGTCTGGACTACGCCGTTGCCGAGCGAACCAGCCGTGCCGCGGTGGTGCCGGCAGATCTCGGCTGGTCGGACGTCGGAAGCTGGAGTGCGCTCTGGGAGCTCGGCGAGCGTGACGCTGCCGGGAACGTGGCGGTCGGTGACGTGCTTCTGGAGAACGCGCAGGACTGCTACGTGCGAAGCGACGGCATGCTGGCAGCCGTGGTGGGACTGCGCGACGCCGTGGTCGTGGTGACGGAGGACGCGGTGCTGGCGATGCATCGCGACCAGGCGCAGGACGTGAAACGGGTGGTCGACCGGCTGAAGGCTGTCGGCCGGCACGAAGCCGTCGCGCACAACCGAGTCTACCGTCCGTGGGGCTTCTTCGAGACCCTCATCGAGGGCGACCGTTTCCAGGTCAAACGCATCGTTGTGGTGCCCGGCGGCGGATTGTCACTGCAGAAGCATTTCCACCGCGCCGAGCATTGGGTCGTGGTCAACGGTACCGCCAAGGTGACGCGTGACGAGGAAGAGATGATCGTGCGAGAGAACGAGAGCGTGTATCTGCCGCTCGGTTGCGTGCACCGGCTGGAAAACCCGGGCAAAATTCCGCTCACGCTGATCGAAGTACAGTCCGGCGCGTACCTGGGCGAGGATGATATCGTCCGATTGGATGACATCTACGGACGAATTTGATGTTCGGCGCCACTGCAAGCCTCGGGGGCTGGCGTAGCCGCGCGCGGACTGCATCCGCGACGTGGATCGTGGCTTTGGCTCATGCGCCTGACGAGGAGGCAGTCCGCGGATAGTCTTCCCGGCGCAACAGACACCACCCAGCAATGCTCCCGGCGGCTGCACCGACCGGGATCCCCTCTGCGCTCGTCAGTAGCCCCTGCAGCGTCTTGGGTTTCGGCTGCTTATCGTCGCCATCTCGGCCGTGGCGCCGTTCGGCTCGTGCCGCGCCCTCGCCTGTCCGGGCTGGCATGGCTGCAGTTCCATGCCGGGCAGCGGACCGCCGCGTCTACTGGCTGACCTTTTCCTGTATGTAATTGCCGGCCCGATTGAGCGCCCGACCGGTCGCTGTCGCCGCTTGACCGACCGCTTGTCCGGTCTTGGTTCCTGCCCGGTCCAAAGCCTCTCCGGCACGGGTCGCGGGCTGCCGACTTTCGCAGCCTGCGAGGCCAAGGAGAAAGAGCGAGAGCGCCATTCCTGTTACGATCGTTCGCATATTCCTCATCCCACCCGTTTCGCGAGAACGAGAACGCGCTGCCTCCGAAGCGGCCCGCGCCCGTCTTAGGATCGTCATCCTCAACCTCCGTCCCGTCCCTGCGCTGCGCCAGACAGACGTGATTTCGGATCGTGATCCAGTTTCGGCGGAACGGCAGCGCAACTGCTGGATGACATACTCCGGAACCTTTGTAGAGAGCGAGGTCGCCGGCAACGCCATCGGGGTCGAGCCGCCTCGCGAAAGCGCGCGGCTGGGTGGTCGAGCAGCAAACCGAGCGAGTGGACGGGCACACCTGCTCTCTGCACCCCCGGGGATCCGGTGAGGCAGCGGATCGTGATCGTCAGGCCGCCGTCCCGGGCGGCGTTGTATTGGCCGCCGGCGAAACCGAAGCACTTTCATGCCGAACCAAAGTACCGGCCCCCAGAGCCTGCTCGCTCCAGGTGGTAACATGATACGCCGTGTTGCATGCGGCTGTTTGTGTCCTATATAGGACACATGACACACTTCGGCTCACATGCCCGCCGATCTCGTGAGCGACTGCTTGAACAGGATCGGCACTACAGTCTGCGGCAGGTGGCCGCGCGGGTTGGACTGGAGCCGGCTTACCTCTCGAAGGTCGAGCGCGGCGAAGTGCCGCCGCCCGGCGAGGAGACCATTGTCCGGCTTGCCGATGAACTCGGTGAAGACCGCGACGTCATGCTTGCACTTGGCGGCAAGGTTTCGTCGGAACTGCGCGACATCATCAAGGCGCGGCCGAAGTTGTTCGCAGAGCTGCTCAGGCAGCTCAAGACTGCACCCGATCATGCCATTCTGCGGGTGGTGAGGCAGGTCAGGGATGGCGATTGGTAGAGGAAGACCACATGATTACGCTGGAACGTAACAAGCTCGTGTTCCGCTTCCCCGAGGTTCATCCGGACGCCACCTTTTCGCTCGGCGTACAACGCACGCTGCGCATCCCCGACGACGGCCTCGACCACTTTCTCCCGCCGGGTTTTGGTCTCTTTGCGCTGCGCCACCTGGACGACTACGCCGACAAGCTTCCCGACACCTGCCGTCGGCGCGGCGGCGTGTTGATGCCGATGTACCAGGCGGAGGCCATGTGGCTTTCGTTTTCGTGCAGGCGGCGTTATCCGATTGCGCTCAAAGTGGCGACCGGAAAAGTCAACGCGGTGACCGGCACACCCTGGTCGGAGCCACTGAGTGCCGACCCGCAGGATTACCTCGTCATCCCGGCGCAGCCCTGGCTCGACGGATATTGTGTTGGGAAAGGCATCATCCGCCAGTTCGTCGCCGCACCTATGGGCAAGGGCATCACGGTCGAGGAACAGATCACCGGAGAGTCGGCGTGGGGCGGCGTTCAGCTTATCGCCCTCCCCATGAAGGCCGAGACGTACGCCGAGCTCCGGGAGCGTCGCAGCGAATGTCGCAACGACCAACTCTGGGCGTACTCCACTTTGTCGCGCCGCAGAGGTGCGTGCTTGGGCCTGGCGGCCGGCGGACGCATGCGCCAGCACCTGTACCGGGATGAATATGGCTTGTCTGCCTGGGACCAGAACCATGCGAGCCGCTGCTTCATCACCATCATCGATAGCGCCCAATGGACCGCGATCACCGATGAGGCGATGCCGACAAAACCTGTGAGGGCGCGCGATTATGCCGACGCCGGTCTGCCGTGGTTCGACTATTATGCCGAGGCCCCGACGCTCAATGGATCCGAAGCACTCGGCAGCGTGAAGAGTATCGAACATGCCTGGCGAGGCGCATTCGGGTTTGACAAGCCAGTCCGGCCTGGACCAGTGGTGAAGCTCGGCAGCCGTCACGTCCGTGAAATGAAAGCGCAATGTGACACCTCTTCTGGCACGCCTGTCTTCTGAATGCGAATACTGCGATGACGTTCGCGTCGGGCTCTCGCTGGTGCCGCCGTGGTAGCAATGAGGGCCCTGCGTCCTGAACCGGGCGCCCACCGGAGGCATGCAGCATGCTGAATGTCATACGCCTTGCCTCGACGATTCTGGCCTGCCTTCTCTGTGTGACCTGGCGTGCAGCAGGGGCGGGCGTCTCAGCTGACGCCACCATCTCCACCTATCACGGCGATCCGGCCCGCAGCGGCAATTACATCGTTCCCACGTTGAGCTGGCAGGCGCTGCGTACCATACACCACGATGATGGCTTCGACGGACGCGCGCCGGGGCACATTTATGCGCAGCCGCTCTATTGGCGTCCGCCGGGCGCCGCCGACGGTTTGATCGTGGTTGCCACTGAAAGCAACGTCGTGGCGGCGCTCGATGCAGTCACCGGGCGCACCGTATGGAGCGTGACGGTGGGGCGCGCGGTCTCCGGCTCTGCTCTGCCGTGCGGCAACATCGACCCGCTGGGTATCACCGGCACCCCGGTGATCGACCCGGACGCTGGCGCCATCTATTTCGACGCCGTGGTGGGGCAGAATGGCACCGTGCAGCATCTGATCTACGGTGTGCGCGTGCGCGACGGCGCAGTGTTGCCGGGCTGGCCGATCAACGTCGAAGCTGCGCTGCGGGACGTCGGCGTCAATTTCATTCCCCGCCAGCAAAATCAACGCTCCGCTCTGGCATTCCTCCATGGTCGCATCTTCGTTGCCTATGGCGGCCACTGGGGTGATTGCGGCAGCTATCACGGCGTGGTCCTTGGAATTGACCCCGTGCCGCCGCGGGCTGTCGCTGCCTGGGCCACACGGGGAGTCAAGGGTGGCACCTGGGCACCTGCGGGGATCAGCGTTGCCGACGGCTCGTTGTTCTTCACGACTGGCAACACCGAGGTCAACAACCGCTGGGAGGATGGGGAGGGCGTGTTTCGTCTGCCGCCGTCTCTGGGGCGAAGCGACAACCCGAAGGACTATTTCGTGCCCGCAAACTGGAAGCAACTCGACGACGAGGACCTCGATTTGAGCGGCAGTCCCGCGATGCCGATCGATGTGCCGGGTCCAGGCGGTATTGCCCGCCGTTTGGTTGTTTTTGGCAAAGATGGCAATGCATACCTGTTAAATCGGGATAATCTGGGCGGCATCGGCGGCCAGATCGCCATCCGTCCAGCTGGCGGCATACCCATCATCACCAGCCCTGCGGTCTATTCGGCGCGTGGACGCGCATGGATCGTTTATCAGGCACGCGACGCCGCCTGTCCGAATGGCGGTGGTGGCGCAGGGCTTGCAGCCCTGCGGGTGACCGCCTCGGATTTGGTCCCGCTCTGGTGCACGCCATTTGATGGGCGGGGCGGGCCGATCATCACGACCACCGACGGCGCCGCGAATCCGATCGTGTGGGCCGCAAGCGCCGGCGGCGGCGATCGGCTGCAGGCGGTGCGTGGTGACGATGGTGCGCCGCTATGGACCAGCCGCGAGAGGATTCCGGGGCTGCGGCACTTCGTGACCATCCTCGCTGCGGGGGACAGGCTCTATATAGCGGGCGATGGACGTATCACCGCGTTCACCTGGGACACCCGCTGAGCTGATCGCGCAGGCGGTGGACGATGGCATTCGCCGCTACTTCGCGGCGCGGCGAAAACTCGTGCCGAGTTTCATCGATCGCCACTTCAGCCTGCGCGGCAGTCTCGCCGTGCATCGCGCGGCAATAGGCCTCGACGTGTTGCGAGCGCCGGCAAACCTCTTGCTTGCCGGCCCGAACGCAGGGATGAAGGCGTTTGGCTTGCTCGCCGAGCAGCTAGGCCATCGCCGGCTCGCCAGGCGCATCGATAGCCGCAGCCTCCTGCTGCGCACAGCGGTTTCCCGCCGCGTCGAATGGCTCGTGGTGACGGAATTGCTCGAGCTGCCGTGCCGCCAGCGCGCTCGGGCGTCGCGGCGCGACGCACTGGCGGAAACGATCCTCGCGGATGCGCGGCTTGCGGCTGCGGCGGAACAACCATTGGCGGCGATCGGCGCGCGCGCGGCCGATCCGGCTTTCCGTGCCCGACTCAACGAGGCGATGAGCAACTACGCAGTGAGCCGCGCGGCGGCGGCGGAGATCACGACATCGCTGCTCGCCCTGAGTTCGGGCGCGGTGGCACTGAAGCAACTGACACCTGGCGCAATCACGCTGGGACCGGCGCTCGCAGCGGCACTGGCGCAGCAGTCGGCCGTCGCGGCGTTTCCCTTCGGGGCCGGTCTCGGCGGTCTATGGTATTCGGCGTTTCCGGCTGTACCGCCAGCCCTGCTGGTTGCCGGGCTCACGGGCGGGTTGATGGCCGGCGCGTCCGCTATCGCGGCGTTCGCTGGGTTGGCCACGGACCCGGTGCAACGTCGGCTCGGGCTGCACCAGCGCCGGCTGAGCCGCCTTCTCGATGCGCTCGAACGTCAGATGCTTGACCCGGCTGCGCCGGCCTTCGCCGTGCACGACCATTACGTGGCGCGGTTGATCGATCTGTTCGATCTGCTCGCCTCGGCCTATCGCGTCGCGCATGGGTAGGTCGCGTGCACTGTGGAGGGTCCTTCCAACGGTCGGCGACGCCGACAAAGAACACGTGCGCCGGGGTCGGACGACACTGCGGCGCTGGAGCGGCGCGCAACCTTCCGCGTGCCGCCCTGCCAGTTTCGAGCGGTACAATGACGCCTCGGGTCATTTGGACTTCATCACCCAGTTTGTTGACCCAGTCCAACCTGTTCGCATGATCGTCCGTGCGGCACCGAGGCATATTCAGCATGCCAGGCGTCGAGGCCAGCGTGAGGACGATCGAAGATCATTCGAACAGAGGGACGGGTTTCGTGGGTTGGAGCGCAATGGCCATCTGCCCGAGATCGAGGCGTTGTTTCCACAGCTTCATGGCAATCAGCTCGAGCAGGTTTCAGGCAAGCTTGACGCCAATAACCTGAAAAACTCGGGAGGCAGCCCGACCCGGGAGTCATCTTCGCTGCACGGGACTCGTCCCCGGACGCACCGCAACAGAAGGTCCGACGCGGCAGTGATCGTCAGGGCGGTTGCTCACAGACCTCGAGTACATGCGCCGCGCGGAACGCGGCGTGACGAATGGCAGCCTCGGCCGGCAAGTGGAGGCCGTGGAACACCACCATGACAATGGCGACGACTGCGAGCAGTCTGCCCGGTTTGAGCGTCGCCGGCGGACCTGCAAGCGCCGTGAGCGCCGTGGCGCCGCCTAGCCCGACACCCGCACCGACCACGACCTCCGGCAGCGAATGCATGCCGAGGACGATGCGTGAGACGCCAATCGCCACAGCCGCCAGGACCGCGACGGGAAGAATGCTGACGC
>JASHQG010000165.1 GCA_030037665.1 Acetobacteraceae bacterium | reverse complement strand
TGGCTGTATGGCCGACCACTGGAAACGCTTCTGGCAACCTGGGGGCTCTCACTGATTCTTCAGCAGGCGGTGCGCACAATCTTCAACGCGCAGAATAAGGACGTGACTACACCCACCTGGATGAGCGGCGATTTCCACCTCGGTGGGCTGACGATCACACTGAATCGGCTCTACATAATTCTCTTCGCGGCAATTGTGCTTGTCGGTCTCGTGACGGCGCTGCGCTATACACCGCTTGGTCTGCGCATGCGCGCCGTGACCCAGAACAGGCTGATGGCCGCGGCTATGGGAATTCGCACGCCCTGGATCGATGCGCTCACCTTCGGGCTGGGATCGGGTGTGGCCGGAATCGCCGGGGTCGCGCTCAGTCAGATCGACAACGTCTCGCCAAACCTTGGCCAGAACTACATTATCGACAGCTTTCTGGTTGTCGTGTTTGGCGGTGTCGGGAACCTGTGGGGGACCACTGTCGGCGCGCTGACGCTCGGTGTCATCAACAAGTTCCTTGAACCCGTGGCCGGCGCTGTCCTCGGCAAGATCGTCGTGCTGGTCCTGGTGATTCTGTTCATTCAGCGGCGCCCGCGCGGCATGTTCCCGATCAAAGGCCGGGCGGCCGAAGCATGAAGCTCGATCGGACAGCCCTGATCACCATGGGGATGGTACTCGGCGTTGCCGCGCTGCTGGCCGTGCTCAATCTGGCAACACCGCCGACTTCGGCGTTGCACGTGCAGGCCTATGTCGTGTCCCTTGCAGGCAAGTACCTGTGCTACGCGATGCTCGCAGTGGCGGTTGATATGGTTTGGGGGTTCGCGGGCATTTTGACGCTCGGCCATGCAGCCTTCTTTGCGCTCGGCGGCTATGCGATGGGCATGTACCTGATGCGCGAGATCGGCGCGCGCGGCGTTTACGGCAACCCCACCCTTCCAGATTTTATGGTGTTCCTGGGCTGGCATGAACTGCCCTGGTACTGGTACGGCTTCGACTGGTTCGGCGTCGCTGCCGTGATGGTGCTGTTGGTCCCGGGACTGCTGGCGCTGGTGTTCGGCTATCTGGCATTCCGTTCGCGGGTCACTGGCGTGTACCTGTCGATCATCACTCAGGCACTCACTTATGCGCTGATGCTCGCATTTTTCCGCAACGATATGGGATTTGGCGGCAACAACGGCATGACCGATTTCAAGGACCTGCTGGGATTCCCGCTGCAATCGGAGGCGACACGCTGCGGCCTGCTGGTCACGACCGCGATCTTCCTGTGTATACAATACATGGCGGCACGCTACGTCATGGCATCACGCTTCGGCAAGGTGCTGGTCGCGGTGCGCGACGCGGAGTCCCGCACGCGGTTCCTCGGCTATCGCCCGGAATTTTACAAACTTGTCGTGTGGGTTCTGTCTGCGATGATGGCAGGTATCGGCGGTGCGTTGTACGTGCCGCAGATTGGCATCATCAACCCAAGCGAATTCGCGCCGGGCAATTCGATTGAGTCGGTGATCTGGGTCGCTGTCGGCGGGCGCGGCACGCTGACCGGTGCGATCCTGGGTGCGGTGCTGGTCAACCTGGGCAAGACCTGGTTTACCAGCGCACTGCCCGAATTGTGGTTATTCGCGCTCGGTGCCCTGTTCATATTCATCACCTTGTTCCTGCCGCGCGGATTGATGGGCCTGTTCGTGCCGCGCGCGCGCGTGGCTCCGACCGAAGAGATCCCCGCGCGGGCGGCCGCCACCGCGCGCGAGGTCACTGGATGAGCACCAGCGATACCCTGCTGTACCTGGATGGCGTGAGCGTCAGCTTCGACGGCTTCCGTGCACTGAACCAACTGTCGCTCGTGTTGTTAAAAGGCGAGATGCGCGCCGTTATCGGCCCGAACGGAGCCGGTAAGACCACGATGATGGACGTGATCACCGGCAAGACCCGCCCCGACTCCGGACGCGTGATCTTCGGGGAGGATACGGACCTAACTCGGCTCGATGAACCCGCAATTGCCGCGCTCGGCATCGGCCGCAAATTCCAGAAGCCAACGGTGTTCGAGCCACACACCGTCTGGGATAATCTGCTGCTGGCCCTCGCCGGTAATCGGAGTCCCCGGTTTAGCCTGTGGGCGCGCGAGACGAGCGAAGAACGTCGGCGCATCGAAGAGATTCTTACTACGACGCGTCTCGGCGAACAGCGCAAGCGTCACGCTGCCAGCTTGTCGCATGGCCAAAAGCAATGGCTGGAGATCGGAATGTTGCTGGCACAGGACCCGCAGCTATTGCTGGTCGACGAGCCGGTCGCTGGGATGACCGATGCCGAAACCGAGCAAACCGCGGCGCTGCTGCGCGAGATCAGCCAGACGCGGACAGTGGTGGTGGTGGAACACGACATGGCGTTCGTGCGCGCGCTGGCGGTGAAGGTGACGGTGCTGCATGAGGGATCGGTGCTGTCGGAAGGCTCGATTGACCACGTTAGCGCGGATCCGCGGGTGATTGAAGTGTACCTCGGCCGATGAGCACGATGCGGAACCACCCCCTCCGCGCGAAGGTGTGGAGCGCGAAGTGGCGCAGGCTCGGAGGGAGCGGCACTCCGATATGAAGCTCGAAGTGGACAACGTCGACCTCCGCTATGGCGCGGCAATCGCGCTTCGCCAGGTGTCCTTGACGGCGGAGACCGGCGCGGTGACCTGCTTGCTCGGCCGCAACGGGGTCGGCAAGACCTCGCTGCTACGCGCAATCGTCGGCGCGCATCCCATCATCCGCGGCACCATCCGCTGGAACGGCGAGGACATCACGCCACTGCCGACCTACGAGCGCGCGCGCCGTGGCATCGCCTGGGTACCGCAGGGCCGTGACATATTCCCGCTGCTGAGCGTGCGGGAAAACCTCGAAACCGGCTTTGCCGTCCTACCGCGTGGTCAGCGCCGCATGCCGGACGAAGTGTTCGAATTGTTTCCAGTTCTGAAAACAATGCTGCGCCGGCGCGGCGGCGACCTTTCGGGTGGGCAGCAGCAGCAGCTCGCCATAGCCCGCGCGCTGGTGACACGGCCAAAGCTCTTGGTGCTGGACGAACCGACCGAGGGCATCCAGCCCAGCATCATCAAGGACATTGGCCGGGTGATCGCGCTGTTGCGTTCGCAGGGCGAGATGGCCATCCTGCTGGTGGAACAATACTTTGATTTCGCGCAGGAGCTAGCCCAGACGATCGTCGTGATGGATCGGGGTGAAATCGTGCTGTCTGCGCCGCGAGAGGAGCTCAACGAAGCCGATGTACGACGCCGCCTGTCGGTCTGACGTCGGGGCGCTGCAACGCGCGAGCGGGGAATTGTACGTGTCGTTCCGCCGGCGCGGCGAGGCGACCGTGCTGGATGATCTGCGGCAGGTCGGCTGTTTAAAGGCACGTTTTCCACGTGCTGAACCAACCGCATGGACCACAGCGGTGACGCTGAACACGTCCGGTGGCATCGCCGGAGGAGACCGGCTGCGTGCGACATTCGAAATCGCCGACGGTGCGCAGGCGACGATCACAGCACAGGCGGCTGAACGGTTCTATCGTGCTCTGCCCGAATCCGAGCCAGCACACGTCCGCACCAGGATCATCGTCGATAACAGTGCAGCCGCGGAGTGGCTTCCGCAGGAGACGCTGCTGTTCGATCGGTGCGTGGTCGACCGCCGGCTGGAGGTGGAACTGGCCCTCGACGCCTCGTTCCTCGCTGTGGAAGCGCTGGTGTTTGGCCGCGCCGCGATGGGAGAGCGCATAGAGCATGGGCGACTAAGCGATCTGATCCGGATTCGCCGTTGCGGCCGCCTGCTACTGCATGACGCCGTTCGTCTGGTCGGCGAAGTCGATGCCGTCCTGCGGCGCCCGGCCATCGCCAATGGCGCGCGGGCGGTTGCGACCGTGGTGCATGTCGCGCCGAACGCCGAGGCACGTCTTGATGGCGTGCGCGCGGTATTGCCGCCCGAGGGCGGCGCCAGCGCCTGGAATGGCTTGCTGCTGGCTCGTATGCTGGCGCCAACCGGTGGCGCGCTGCGGCACGCGTTGATCGCGGTGCTGGCAATCATACGCGGCTTGCGCCCTCTACCACGCGTCTGGAGTTGCTGAGGCATGAACCTGACCCCTCGCGAGAAAGACAAGCTTTTGATCAGCATGGCTGCGACGGTTGCGCGCCGGCGACTCGAACGTGGCGTGAAGCTGAACCATCCGGAAGCCGTAGCGCTCATTACCGACTTTGTGATCGAGGGCGCGCGTGATGGACGCAGTGTTGCCGATCTGATGCAGGACGGCGGGAGAGTACTGACCCGTGATCAGGTGATGGAAGGCGTAGCGGAGATGATCCACGACGTTCAGGTGGAAGCGACGTTCCCCGATGGCACGAAGCTGGTCACCGTGCACGAGCCGGTACGATGAGCGTCTTGATTCCAGGTGAAGTTTTCCCGGCGGAAGGCGACATCGAGCTCAACGCGGACCTGCCCCGCACCGTCCTGATCGTGGCCAACACCGGCGACCGGCCGATCCAGGTTGGCAGCCATTACCATTTTGCCGAGACTAACCCGGCGCTTTCATTCGATCGCACGGCAGCGCGTGGACAGCGGCTGGACATCGCTGCCGGAACGGCCGTACGCTTCGAACCAGGCCAGACTCGCGAAGTGACGCTGGTGCCGTTCCGCGGTAAGCGAATCGTGCAAGGCTTCCGCGCCGCGGTCATGGGAGCCCTCGACTGATGGCGCGTATGACACGCCGCGCTTATGCAGACATGTTCGGCCCGACCACCGGCGACCGCGTGCGTCTGGCCGACACTGACCTGATCGTCGAAGTCGAGGGCGATCTCACCACCTACGGCGACGAAGTGAAGTTCGGCGGTGGCAAGGTGATCCGCGATGGCATGGGCCAGTCACAGACGTCGCAGGCGGACGGCGCAGTCGACACTGTCCTCACCAACGTGCTGATCATCGACCACTGGGGCATCGTAAAAGCTGACGTCGCTATTACCAACGGCCGCATCACCCGCTGCGGCAAGGCCGGCAATCCCGACGTTCAGCCGAATGTCGATATCGTCATCGGTCCCGGCACGGAGATCATCGCCGGCGAGGGCAAAATCGTTACCGCCGGTGGCATCGACAGCCATATTCATTTCATCTGCCCGCAACAGGTCGAAGAGGCGATCGCGTGTGGAATCACCACGATGATCGGTGGCGGTACTGGACCGGCGACCGGCACGGCGGCCACAACCTGCACGCCCGGACCGTGGCACCTCGCACGCATGTTGCAGGCGGCCGAAGGGTTGCCGGTCAACCTCGCATTTGCCGGCAAGGGCAACGCGTCGCGCCCCGGCGCGTTGGAGGAAATGATCCGCGCGGGTGCATCATCGTTGAAGCTGCACGAGGACTGGGGAACCACCCCCGCCGCGATCGATTGTGCACTCGCAGTGGCCGACCGCTACGACATTCAGGTGATGATCCACACCGACACGCTAAACGAATCAGGATTTGTCGAGGACACCATCGCAGCGTTCAAAGGCCGCACGATTCACGCCTTTCACACCGAAGGGGCTGGTGGCGGGCATGCGCCGGACATCATCAAGGTCGCCGGCCTCGCAAACGTGCTGCCGAGTTCTACAAACCCAACGCGGCCCTATACGGTAAACACGCTGGACGAACACCTAGATATGCTCATGGTGTGCCATCACCTCGACGCCAGCATACCAGAGGACATTGCCTTCGCTGAAAGCCGCATCCGCAAAGAGACGATTGCCGCCGAGGACATTCTGCACGACATGGGCGCGTTATCCATGCTGTCATCCGACAGTCAGGCGATGGGCCGCGTCGGCGAGGTGATCATCCGGACCTGGCAGACCGCACATAAGATGAAGATGCAGCGCGGCTCATTGCCCGGTGACGGTGCTGCTGACAACACACGGGTGAAGCGCTACGTCGCAAAATACACGATCAATCCGGCAATTGCACAGGGCATGGCCGGCGAAATCGGTTCGATCGAGGCAGGCAAACTCGCTGACCTTGTGCTGTGGTCGCCGGCATTCTTCGGCGTAAAGCCGGATCTGGTCATCAAGGGCGGCAGCATTGTCTGGGCACCCATGGGCGATCCCAATGCTTCGATTCCGACGCCGCAGCCGGTGCACTACCGGCCAATGTTCGGTGCTTTCGGCCGAGCCATGACCGAAAGCTGCATCAGCTTCGTCTCCGCCGCGGCGATGGATGCAGGAATCGGAACGGCACTAGGTCTGCAACGACGCGTTCTACCGGTGACGAACGTGCGCGGAGGCATCGGCAAGAGGTCGATGATCCACAACCATGCGATGCCGCATATCGAAGTCGATCCTGAAACCTACGAGGTCCGCGCCGACGGCGTTTTGCTGACCTGTGAACCCGCGCCCAGTCTGCCCATGGCGCAACGTTATTTTCTATTCTGATGCGAACGGACCACGTCCTCCCCGCTGGCACCTGGGAGTCCGCGCGCGAGGTCGACCATGTACTGCTGGACCATGACGACCGCCACCGCCGTCGAATCGTTCTGCGAGGCACGCATGGCACCGAAGTGCAGCTGGATATGCCGCACGCCGTGCATCTTCGCGACGGAGATGGCCTTGCCCTGCCAGATGGCACCATCGTGCGCGTCCGTGCGAAACCAGAGAAACTGCTGGAGATTTTTGCGCACGA
>JASHQG010000164.1 GCA_030037665.1 Acetobacteraceae bacterium | reverse complement strand
GGTATGTCCCAGCGTCGCATGGTCCTCGCGCACGGTGAGCGACGCCACGACACGATCCGGCTCCGCCGTGGTCAGCGTGATCCCAAGGCCATGCGCCAGCGGCATCGCGGCCAGCAGTTCGTTCGCGTCCATCCGGGCATCCTCCCGTCCCATCTTGCCGAGCCGGTACTGCTCGGCCAAGAGCAGTACTTCGCACCGAAGGCCACTGCCATGACCGATCACGCCGAACGTACCGTCCGCCGCATCATCGACAGCCAGGCGTTCGGGACCGCCCGTGCGACGCTGGAGGCAGAGCACGAGCGCACCGTGCTGGATACGATCCACCTGACCGAGATCGAGGCGCCGTCGTTCCAAGAGGCGACCCGCGCCGCGGTATTCATGGAGATGGCCCGCGCGCACCGACTGAGCGATCTGGAAATCGACGCCGAGGGCAACGTCACCGGCATTCGACGCGGCATCGGCAACGGGCCGCTGATTTGCATCGCCGCGCATCTCGATACGGTCTTCCCCGCCGGCACCGACGTGACCGTCCGTCGCGAGGGCACGAAACTGTTCGCCCCTGGCGTCGGCGACGACACGCGCGGACTGGCGGTGTTGCTCGCCTGGCTGCGTGCGATGGACGCGGCAAGGATCCGCACCCGCGCTGATATCCTGTTCGTTGCCGACGTGGGCGAGGAAGGCCGCGGCGACCTGCGCGGCATGCGCCACCTGTTTCAGAAAGGTCGCTACAAGGATCGGATCAGCGCGTTCATCACGGTGGACAGCCCCGACATGGGACGCATCGCCACGGGCGGCGTCGGCTCAAAGCGCTACCGTGTGACATTCAGCGGCCCTGGGGGGCATAGCTATGGCGCGTTCGGGCTGGTGAACCCGATGTATGCCATGGCCGACGCAGTAACGCGGCTCTCGCGCTTGGACGTGTTGAAGCAGCCGAAAACGACGTTCAGCGCGTCGGTCACCGGCGGAGGAACGTCGATCAACTCCATCCCCGACAGCGTGTGGACGGAGTTCGACCTGCGTTCGGAATCAGCGAAAGAGCTCGGACGGCTCAACGACAGCTTCCTGGAACTCGTGAGGGCGGCCGTGACGGCGGAGAACACGACGCGTTCAACGCGGATGGGCGCGATCAAGGCTGACATCGCGCAAATCGGTGACCGCCCGGCGGGCAGTACGGACGAGGCCTGCGACTTGGTGCGCATGGCGCACGCGGCGATTACCGCACACGGCTTTCGGGTCGGGTTCGGGGCATCGTCCACAGACGCCAACATCCCGATGAGTCTGGGCATTCCTGCGATCAAGATCGGTTCGGGCGGAACCGGCGGCCGGGCGCACTCGCTGGAGGAGTGGATCGACGTAGAGCCAGAGACGAGCCTGCGCGGCATGGCCGCCGGCTTGGCAACTCTGCTGGCCGTCGCCGGGGTGGACGACAGCGGGTGAGCGGTGTGCGACACGTCGCCACCGCCGCTCGGCATCAGCATGATGGGCCCGGGCGGTTCGCACGATGGTAAGGGTCGGTCGTTTCACCCTTGCCCGAAATGGCGTTTCAGTCGTGCAACGGCGTCATCCAGCACTTCTGGTCGTTTGCAGAACGCAAACCGCGCGTAGTGATTCGGCGGGTTCGGAGCGTCGTAAAACGCCGACACCGGAATCGCCGTGACACCCGCATGCTCTGTGATGTGGCGGCAGAACGCGACATCGTCCGCGTTGAAGCCGAGCGAACGGAAATCCGTCGTGATAAAATAGCTGCCGTCGGTCGGCAGTACTTTCAATCCGAGCGCGGCGAGCCCGTCTGCCAGCCGGTCGCGCTTCGCCTCCATATCACGCGACAGGGAGGCGAAATAGGCGTCGTCTTTCGCCAGCCCGATCGCGACCGCGCGCTGCAGGTTCGGCGCCGTGGTGAAGGTCAGATTCTGATGCGCTTTCGCGACGTTGGACGCCAGCGCCCGACATGACGTGACATAACCCACTTTCCACCCGGTCAATGAAAACGTCTTGCCTGCACTGCCGATACGCATGGTCCGTTCACGCATGCCGGGCAGTGTCATCAGCGGAATGTGGCGCTTGCCGCCGAAGGTCAGGTGTTCGTAGACCTCGTCACAGATCGCGTAAGCGTCGTGGTGCAACACCAGTTCGGCGACGAAGCCGAGCTCGTCGGCATTGAACACCTTACCACACGGGTTCATCGGCGAGTTCAACAAGATGGCCTTGGTCGCCGGACCAAAAGCATCGGCGAGCGCGGCGTGCGGCAGCGCCCAGTCAGGCGGCTCGAGGCGCACCAGTCTCGGAATGGCGCCGAGCATGCGCACGACCGGAACGTAGGTGTCGTAGAGCGGTTCAATGAGCACCACTTCGTCACCCGGGTTCAGCACCGCCATGAGGCACGCCGTGATCGCCTCGGTGGCACCGGACGTGACGACGACTTCGCTCGCCCAATCGACGTCCAGGCCATAGAAGCGTTTGTTGGCCTTGGCGACGGCTTGGCGCAACTCCGGAACGCCGGGCATGGGCGGATACTGGTTGCGTCCGTCAAGCAGCGCGTCGGCTGCGGCCTGCACAACATCCGCGGGGCCATCCGTGTCGGGGAAGCCCTGGCCGAGATTGATCGACTGATGCTCCACGGCGAGCGCAGACATCACGGTGAAAATCGTGGTGCCGATACCTGAAAGCAGCTCGTTGGCGGGCTTCACTGTGCATCCGTGGTCTGTGGGAGAGAGGCTGCGAGTATGCGGCCGGTGCGGCAGGGGCTCAACCGGTCAGCAACTGCCAAACGCGCAACGCCTGCACTGTGTCCGCCACATCGTGCACCCGCAGCACGTGCGCCCCCTGCCCCAACGCGAACAATGCCGCGGCGAGCGATGCCGCCAGGCGGCGTTGCGGTTCAGGCTCGCCAGCAATGCGCCCGAGAAATGACTTGCGCGATACGCCGACGACCACGGGGCGGTTCAGCACTTTCAGGCCTCGCAGCCGGCGGAGCAGTTCGACGGAACTCGGCGCGAGCTTGGCGAAGCCGATGCCGGGGTCGATGGCAATCGCCTCGGGCGCAACGCCCGCAGCTTCTGCGGCGGCCATGCGTGCCGCCAGCTCGTCGCGCACCTCGGCGACGATGTCGCTGTACACCGCCTGCGCGTTCATCGTGTCCGGGGTGCCGCGCATGTGCATCAGCACGACCGGACAACGCGCCGCCGCTACCACAGCAGCAGACCGCGCATCGTGCGTCAGCGCCGACACGTCATTGACGATTGCCGCGCCGGCATCCAGCGCGGCCTGCATCGTGGTGGCATTGCGCGTGTCGACCGACACGCACAGCCCGCGCGCCGACAACGCCTGGACCACCGGAACCACCCGCCGTCGCTCCTCGTCCGGCGCAGTGGGCCGCGAACCGGGCCGCGTGCTTTCGCCACCCACGTCCACGATGTCAGCGCCGGCCTCGGCCATCGCCAGTCCGGCAGCAACCGCTACGCCGTGATCGAAATAGCGTCCACCGTCGCTGAAGCTGTCGGGCGTGACGTTCAGCACGCCCATGACACGGGGGCGGTCGAGCGACAGGCCGGCCCAGCTCGCGCCACTGGCGCCGCACTGTCGTGCCACTGGATCACCCACGCTCCCTCTCACCTATCCACCGGGTCATTGCGACGCCGAGGAGACCGATACGACCTGCCCACGGCACGACCTTGTCGCAAGGCGGTGCGGATCGGACAAACGAATGTCCCGCCCCTTGGGAAGATGAAACCGCTGCCGTTGCATCGAGGGTGCACCAGTTGCTCGGCGTTGCGCGAACCCGCACCGGCACACCGCGATGTCCGGCATGTCCGGACGGGATCCGGCACCCGCGCGCGCGGCCGATGAGCGATCCGCTATCGGCCGGTCAGCCCGGCTGCGGTGCCGGCGCAGGTCCGCCTGGCTGGGGCGTCGGAGCAGCAGGCCGTCCGGCGGTCGGAACAGAAGCGCGGCGGCTCTCCGGTGCTGGCTCGTCCACCACCTTGCGGATCACCGGCTCGCCGCGCAGCACCGTCCGGATCTCGTCGCCGGTCAGCGTCTCATGCTCCAGCAGCCCACGCGCCAGGCGATGCAGCTCCTCGACATTTTCGGTGAGGATGCGCTTCGCCTTCGCATAGGCGCGATCGATAATATCCTTGATCTCGGCATCGATCTCCCGCGCCGTTGCCTCGGAGACATTCTTATTCTGCGTCACCGAGTGGCCCAGGAACACCTCCTGGCTGTTGTCACCATAAGCGATCATCCCAAGCTTATCGCTCATGCCCCACTCGGTGATCATTCGCCGCGCCTGGTCGGTCGCCATCTTGATATCGCCGGCGGCACCGTTGGACACTTTGTCGGGCCCAAAGATGATCTCCTCCGCCGCACGACCGCCCATCGCCATGGTCAGCTCAGCCAACAGCTTGGATTTGCTCTTCGAGTAGCGGTCGCCTTCCGGCAGGCTCATCACCAGTCCCAGAGCACGCCCCCGCGGAATGATCGTTGCTTTGTGCACGGGATCACATTCCGGCTCATGCATCGCGCACAGTGCGTGACCGCCTTCGTGGTAGGCCGTCATGCGCTTCTCAGCCTCGGACATGACAAGTGAGCGCCGTTCGCTGCCCATCATCACCTTGTCCTTGGCGTTCTCGAACTCGAGCATGGCCACGACACGCTTGCCCATGCGCGCGGCGAGCAGCGCTGCCTCGTTGACCAAGTTCGCCAGATCGGCGCCAGAGAAGCCTGGCGTGCCGCGGGCGATGACCTTTGGATCGACGTCGCTCGCCAGCGGTACCTTGCGCATGTGAACGCGCAGGATTTTCTCGCGGCCATTCACGTCGGGGTTCGGCACGACCACCTGGCGGTCGAATCGGCCGGGGCGCAGCAGGGCCGGGTCCAGCACGTCGGGGCGGTTGGTGGCGGCGATCAGGATGACGCCTTCGTTGCTCTCGAAGCCGTCCATCTCCACCAGCATCTGGTTCAGTGTCTGCTCGCGCTCGTCGTTGCCGCCGCCGAGGCCGGCGCCGCGATGACGGCCGACCGCGTCGATTTCGTCGATGAAGATAATGCAGGGAGCGTTTTTCTTACCTCGCTCGAACATGTCACGCACGCGCGACGCGCCGACGCCCACGAACATTTCGACGAAGTCCGACCCGGATATCGTGAAGAACGGCACGTTCGCCTCACCCGCGATCGCCCGCGCGAGCAGGGTCTTGCCGGTGCCGGGCGGTCCGACCAACAACACGCCCTTAGGGATCTTGCCGCCGAGGCGCTGGAACTTCTGCGGGTCTTTCAGGAATTCGACGATCTCTTGCAGTTCGCCCTTGGCTTCGTCGATGCCAGCCACGTCTTCGAAGGTCACGCGGCCCTGTTTCTCCGTTAGCATCCGCGCGCGCGACTTGCCGAAACCCATGGCGCGACCGCCGCCGGCCTGCATCTGACGCATGAAGAACACCCAGACGCCGATCAGCAGCAGCATCGGGAACCAGGACAGCAGATAGTGCAGCAGCGGGTTGACGTCGCTGTCTTCCGGCTTGGCGATGACGCGCACGTTCTTGTCGGTCAGCGTCTTCACCAGGGAAGGATCTTCCGGCGTGTAGGTTTGGAAGGTGCGGCCATCATTCAACTGGCCCGAGACGGTGCGGCCCTGGATCACCACGTCGCGCACCTGGCCGTGGTTCACCTCGGAGATGAAGTCAGAATAGGCGACCTGGGTGGCGGTGTTGTGCGACGCGCCCGGCTGGAACAGGTTGAACAAGACCACCAGCAGGAGGGCAATGATCACCCATAGCGCCAGGTTCCGACCGAAATTGCTCATGTCCGCGTGCTCTTTGTGTCATCCGTGCGCGCCCGCCGCCAGGACCGAACAAGCGCCGGACCGAGGCCGCGAACCAAAGACAACATAGGGTGTCCGCCGTGTTCTCGCATCCCTGTATATTCCCGTAGACGATCAACCCGGCCGAAACGGCGCGCCGGCGGCCGGTCGTCGCGGTGTGAAGACCATGCGGAGGCCGTCACAGTCGTCAGATGAACAATAGTCCAGATGCGGCACGGCGACCAGCGAATTGCCACGGCGCAGGGCCGGAAGCGTCCGAAGAACGGCGGATGGCAGACCGGAAATTCGCCGGAAACGGGCGGCATCCGACCCCAGGGCGGCAATCGTCGTCCCCGTCGGCGCCGTGCCGGCGGCCAGGCGAAACCGGCCATCCCATACGATGCCCGGACCGGCCGGGACTGGCGGGCCGATCGCCCGTTCCTCACGCACCAACAGCAGACCTGCCTCGCGCCGGCGGGCCGCGACGAGGCGGACCCCGCCAAGTGTCGCCGGCCGCGGTGCGGCGGCCAGCGCTGTCACCGACCGCGACGGTGGCGGGAACGGCGACCCCGACACGGCCTGGATCAGGGCCCCCAGTGCGGTCGGCGGGAGACATGCCGCGGAGGACAGAAGTGCGAAGCCTTCGGGATGGACGGCAGCGCGTCTGGCGAGGTCCCAAGCTGTCTTCGCCTCCTGCGCACCCCGGGCGATGCCAGCCTGACGGGCGGCCTGGCACAGGGCGGCGACGTCCGGTCCGGTCCCATCGGGATCGGCGAGCGCGGCGCGCAGTCGGGGGCGCAACGCCCTCAGATCAGCGTTGGACGGGTCCACAACCCAGCCAACGCCTCTCGCGCGCAGCGTTCCGCGCAGCCGCGCGGGGGGCACGCCGAGCAACGGTCGGAGCAAACGCAGCTGGCTCTGTTCCACGACCAGCGGCATCGCCGCGAGGCCCGCTGGCCCGCTGTGGCTGCCGCGGCGCATCAGCACGGTTTCTGCCTGGTCGCCAGCGTGGTGGGCGAGCAGGAGGTGCGGAATACCGGCCTCGACGCAGGCGGCGCGCAGGGCGGCATACCGGGCGTCCCGGGCGCGCTGGGCCAACGCGGGACCGCGGTGAAGGTCCGTGAGGGACAGCAGGCGGGCGGGGATGCCGAGCGCGGTCAGGCGCGCAATCGTCACTGCCGCTTCCGCGGCGGAATTGGGCCGCAGGCCGTGATCCACGACCAGCGCCAGCAGCGAGCCGCCATACCCGCGCACCCAGCCGTCGGCCAGGATCGCGAGTGCCATGCTGTCGGCGCCGCCGGACACGCCGGCCGCCAGGCGCGGGGCGCGACCGAACGGGGCAAGCGGCACCATCAGCGCGGCAAATTCGGCGGGATCAATAGAGCCGCTTTGCTCGGTCATCGCGGCATTGTGCTCAGGCAGCAAGGTCTTTGGACCTGACCCAACTGCAGGCACTGAGTGACTGGCGTTCGCCGGCCATGACCGGCTTTCCTCACTGACACCCGGCGCGCTGACGGACCGACGCAATCTGCGGGCGAAGCTCCTCTGCGCTCTGCGGGAACTCGGCGTGCAGCTTCACCAGTGTCTCGCACGCGGCCCGCTTTTCATTGATTGAGGCGAGCGAGTTGGCCAGCCCGATCAGCGCCGGACCGGCATGAACGCCCTTGCGGTTGCGATTATAGGCGTCGTCATAGGCAATCGCCGCCTGTGAATACTGATGTTCGCCCGTCAGCGCCTGGGCGAGCAGGAACTGTGCGTCGTACGCGCGGGGCGATGTGCGATGGTTGTTCAGCACGTCGCGCGCCGCCGCTTCAGCCGCCTGGTAGTTGCGCTCCGCAAGCGCGGCGAAGCCGGCGTGCATAGCAACCTCTGGCGTGCGCGGCACGGGCGGCCGCGGTGGCTGCGGTGTCAGCGGCAACGGCTGATCGGGGCGGTAAGCTGTCGGTGGTTGCGCGGAAAGCGCGCCGAGATCACGGGGCGGCGGGCTGGTCATCGGCCCCTCCGGCGGCGGAGCCTCGGAGGGCGCCGCGTCGGCGTCCCCCGGCGGTGGGCCATTGTCACCGCCGCGGCCGCCGTTCTGCAGCTGGAACTTCAGGTCGTCCAGCTGCTTGCTCATATCCGCGCTCTGCTGTTGTGTCTGGTTCTGCAACTCGTCAATGCGACCACGCAGGTCGCGCACCTGGTCCTCGAGCGTGTCCACCCGCGACAGGAGTTGCGCCACCAGGTCGTTCGACCCGCCTCGCGGCGCCGGCGCCTCGCGGTCGCTGTAGCCGCCGAGCGAGGAACCGCCGCCGCGGCCGGGGCCCTGCTGGCGGAGCGTCTCAATCTCCTGCTGCAGCTGGTAAATCTGGTTCTGTAGAGCGATGCCCTCACGGGTTTCCATCTCCTGTGCGTGCGCGATGCGCAGCCACGGGGAAAATACCAGCAGGCAGGCCGTTAGAGTGATGCCCAGGCACAAACGCATCCGTTGTCTCCTCGACTCGCCGGCCGGCGTGTTGACCGGAACCGGAGCAGAGAAGGAATGACGCAAGACCAGGGCGGTCTCAAGGCAGATGCGCCTCATCCCGTGCGCGTGGGCGAAAGCGCCCCGCCCGGCCAACCCCCGCACCGCCCAGTCCGGCCGGACTGCTTTGATCCACATCAAAGAGCGGCCGCCAGACCGCCGGCGCTGTCGATCCTGGCGCGCCCTGCCCGACCGACAAAAAGGGGAGCAAGGATGGGGGACAGCGAACCCGTGTTCGCCGCGCCGGATGAGGTAGCGATTTCGGCCGCGAAATTGCGTGACGACCGATACGACTTCACCTTCGCTGAGCATGCGCTGCCGGACTACCGGAAGTCTGCGGTGCGGGCCGATGCGCCGCAGATTCCCCACCATGGCGGATAGGGCTTGCCTGATCTCGTCATGGGGCCGGGGTTTGCCGCCGCCGTTCAGGAGCCGCTCATCGCGCGCATCCGGCGGCTCACGGAGCACGGGTTCG
>JASHQG010000163.1 GCA_030037665.1 Acetobacteraceae bacterium | reverse complement strand
GGCGATCCTCGAGTTTGCGAGCCGCGATGCGTCGGACGCCTTCTCGCAGGCGGTGTGGGATGCCGTCGAGAAGGTGGACGCGTTGGAGGCCGCCGCATCATGAGCACCGCAGTGGAGGCGGCTTGAGGACCTGGGTACTGAAGGGTTATTGTGCGGTGCCCGCGTCCCCTCAAGGCTCCGAAAAATCCCGGCCCCCGACCTGATCGACGGTGGCCGGTCGGTGCTTACGTGCATGGTGGCCACGCGAGGTCCGGCCCAGGGCTCGTAGCCGAGGTTCTTGGATGAGAACCCTGCGACACCACCCCTTTAGCGTGATTCGTCTACCGCGACAGCGCTATGATGGCCAGCTAGGTCGATGTCCAAATGCACGCGCCGCGCAATAAGCGCGGGCACGCGAGTACGATGAGGACCGTCCCGAAAACCGACGATCCCGGCCTGGGCGAAGCGCTTGAGCGTCCGGGACAGACTTGCCTCCTTGCGTCCGGTTAGTGTCGCCAGTTCGCGCATGGAACCGGGCTTGTGCCGGCGGATGGCTGCCAGCACCGCGAGGTTGCCGGGTGACAGCAGCTTCACCATCGCCTCAGCGGATATTTGCTCCGCACCAGCACGCTGGGCGGTCCCTTCGCTGTCGAACCATGTCTTGGGCATGCTGCGTGCTGCGCTGGGGTCGCGCACGACACGCCGGGTCCATTCCGCGAATTCACGGATGGAAGCGACCTTATAGGTCGTTGGGGATGCCTTTTTCATCGAGCGTTCTTTTCACCTCTCGCCAGAAATCATCGAGCAATTGCGCAGCTGTTGTGAAATTGTAGGGGCGACCTTTGTCCTTTGGCGTGCGATGCCAGTGGTCATGGGTCGCGTGCTTGCGTCGGTATCCGCGGTTCGGCTCGTCAACAGCGTGCGCATTGTCGAAGCGGACCCAGGGTGGCCCGCCCACCTTTTCGCGCAGCACCAGCGCATAGCTGATTCCGTGCGGGCGCTGCGGTGTCGATGACGCGCGCCGGACGGCAAACTCCACGATCACTCCAGGGGCCATCTCGAAGACCGCGCTGTCCAGGGCAAGCAGCAACTCCAGTTCGCTATCGTCCATAGCATAACTTAACACGTTGTGTTGCACTATTCAAGAAGTCCGGCGACCTGTTGCCGGCCGGTCATCCCCACATCCTGCGGGCGCTGTGCTTTTCCTCGGCGCCGACGGGGCATCAGCATAGATCGCCGTGGTGGCGAGCTGGGCATGACCCAGCCATTACTGCACCAGGTTAGCGGATCTCCGCTGAAACTGCCGCCACCCCAAAACCGTGCCTTAGGCCCTTCGGCGAAGCCTGCGGCCCGTCGACCCGGGCGGCCTGCATCACGGCGTGCACCGCCGCGGCGATGCCAGCCTTCGTGTGTGCGGTAATCATGGTGCGTTTGAAATCGGCGAGCGGCGCGAAGGAAGGGTCCTGCACGCCCTCATCTCTTCTCTATCTGGTTGATGGGCATTTACTAGGTCCCGCGATTGTAGCGCGCGGGGCCGTACTCAAAGTGAATTTGATTGCCCCGCTCCGGGCGGTCAATCAGTTGCAGGAAATCTATCAGGTGGATCAGACAATAGAAGGTTGTCTCGCAAATTTTACCATAGATGTCTTCGTAGGTAACGATACCAGCGACGTGAATGCGTGCTTCGTTCACTCGCTCTCTCATCGAATCCATTTCTTGTACCGTGAATGCGGGAAGTGGCATCTCCCGCTTGTCTCCCGGATAAAGGTCCCTCCCCATCGATTCAGCGGTTCTCGAATATCGAAACGCTCGCTCGGCGATATTTTTGCTGCCGGCGAAGGACAAAATCTCTCGGCCACCATTAATCTGCGTTGCGCGTGCCGGAGTGCGGCCAAAGTTCCGGGCCACAACTTCGATTGCGACGGTGTCATTTGGCACTCTGATTATCCTGGTAGGAACAACGGCCACATAAGCCCGCAGTTCACGTCGTGCATTTTCACCTGCACTGGCGACGGCGCCTTTGGTAGCGGACCAAAGATAGATCGTCGCCAGAGCCAGCACGAAGGTGAAAATAGCTACAATCGAATCATCATTCTCTCTGAGGAAGGCGCCAGTGCAGGCGCGCATTTGGTCCGGAAACGCCAGGATGTTGAAGAGTTTGCTTTGTTTTTTCGTGTGATCCTCGGCGCGTTGGTTTCGTGCGTTTTGTAGGCAAGCTTGAAAAGAGTCTGAGGCAACGATGCACCAGCCAACGACCAGAAGAGCCGCGATTGTTGCTAAGATCCGCCGCACCCGATTTGTCATTTCAGTACCTCCTAATCGGCGCCCCAGAGCTGCGCGATGACACCAATCGTGTTCGACGACCGAACATCAACTCAGGCGGTGATGAAGCCAATGGGATGTCACTTTCAGCGATATTTGGCCGCGTCAGGCGGTACCGATGACCGGACAATCACGGGCGGCGTCCACCACCTCGCGGGTGACGGTGTTGTGTTCAGCGGCGCAGCGTTCTCGGCGGCACGCCGCTTGTGCGCGACCCCGCCCGAACGGAGACCTCATCCTCCAGTATCGGCCGGAGCAGCCGGAACCGAGCCAAGGACTGGTCATCGATTACGACGTCGGTCATGCTCGGCGGCCGAGCAGCTTCGCACCGTGCTCCCGCAGCGAGCCATCGGGGGCGACGTGGCGGTACAAGGTCTGGCGGGTAATGCCGAGCTCGCGGCACAGCGGTTCGACCTTGGTCTCGGGCTTGCCCATCGCAGCCTGCGCCAGCCGCACCTTTGCCGCTGTCATCTTGAACGGCGCACCACCCTTCCGGCCACGGGCGCGAGCCGCGGCGATGCCGGCCTTCGTGCGTTCGGTGATCATGGCGCGTTCGAACTCGGCGAGCGCCGCGAAGATGCCGAACACCAATTTGCCCGCCGCAGTCGTGGTGTCGATCGCCGCTCCCTCACCGGCAAGCACCTGCAGTCCGACGCCGCGGGCGGTCAGGTCATGCACGAGATTGACCAAGTGGGACAGGTCGCGGCCAAGGCGGTCGAGTTTCCAGACCACCAGGATATCGCCCGACCGAAGCGCCTTGAGGCACACGGCGAGCCCTGGCCGGTCATCACGCCGGCCAGACGCACGGTCCTCGTAAAGCTGGGCGGCCGCCACCCCGGCGGCGGCAAGCGCGTCGCGCTGGAGATCGAGCACCTGCGAGCCGTCTACCTTGGACACGCGCATGTAGCCGACGCGCATCGGCGCGTGCTCCATAAACG
>JASHQG010000162.1 GCA_030037665.1 Acetobacteraceae bacterium | reverse complement strand
GGAGCGCGGCCGTTTGGCCATACGGATCGTCAGCACTGGATCGCCGGCGCAGTGTCGTTGTTCCTCGATGGCGTGCGATCCCGCTCCATCGGCCATTGTTGACCCGGTCATGACGAGCGCTCGCGGAAATCGGCCGGCCAGCAGATCGCCGCATCAGGCCCACTCTGACAGGTAACGAGCGGTTGGCTGCGCCCGGGTCCACATAGGACCGCAACTGGACGTCGTTGTTGGCTATCGCGACAAACCGACGGCCGGACCGAATAGCACCGATGGCACTTCGAAAACATCTAATCCACAGCCGCCCCCTCTGAATGCAACGACCGTCAGAGCTGATCTCCCCACTCGCCCTGACACACGCTCTGTGTTGATGTTCGCCGGTCATTCCACATCGCCGTGATTGGCGCCCGCACAAAGCCGGTCAAGCCAGTCATCGACGCATCAGGGATACTGCCCCGGAGGAATGAACGGCGGCTCCCGCAAACCGAGTACCGGCATCTGCTCTGCCAGACGCCTTTGCCCTGCAAAGTCGGAGGCGTCGAAGCAAGCGCTGCACGATGCCTTCATGGCCGGTTTGGGCTTGTCTCCAGAGAGTGGAATATTGCTGCCCGGATTAGTCGGCCAGAGACCGTCCCGGCCGACGCCATAGCACCTCGAGCCGGCGCTCACCTTCGGATGCTTGCTGCGCGCCCGCGACGACGGCGTGCCCCAGTCCCTCGATTGCCTCGCGACGTTCAGCCGAAGTTGCTGCATCAGCGCGCCGGCCTCCTCACCCATCCGGGATACTCGGAGATCACCGCCGCCCAGGCTATGCCGCCGCTGAGGCGTAGCACTGACCCTTGGTCGCCTGGATCCACGAGACCAAGAGCCCTGGCCGGCATCGCTGTCGTCATCGTCGATCGTCTCTGCCGGCCGTCTTCGATAGAAGACGAACGTTTTTGATTGAGGTGGCCAGGCAGAGCCTGTAACCTATTGCCGCAATGGCGGGCAACGCTCGACATACACGCCGACGAGACGGGCTCGGGAGGGACTGTGCCTGTACCAGTAGCTGCACCCGAGGCTGAGAGGGCGCTACCGACCGTACCCACCAAGTCCGCCGAGATCGCGCAGATCGGCCAGCTTGGGAAGCCGGTCGGTGCCGTTGTCGCCGCGGCGAAAGTCCTCCGCGTGCTGCACGCGTCCGAGCGCCCACTGAACGCAAGTGAAGTCGCACGAGCGGCGGGTCTGCATCGCGGGACGGCATATAACATTCTCCGGACGCTGCAGGTCGAGGGATTTGTCGGCTACGACGAGGTGACCCGTACCTACACGGTGAGTTTGCGCATTCTGGAAATAGCTTATGGCGTACTGCGGCGCAGTGGCTTGTTGGACATTGCGCGTCCGCTGATGCACGCGGTCTCGGATGCCCACGGCGTGTCGGTCTACCTGTCCAAGGTGCTAGCGCCGTCGTCGCTGCTGCTGTTGGATTGGGTGGGCGCCGCCTTCCGATCCGACCTGTACGTCACCGTCGGGCGGCCTTCCCCGGTCCCGGCAGGAGCGTCGGGCATCGTCATGGCGGCGTTTGGCAACAGCGGCGAGGCCGAGCTCGAGACAAAATTCTCGCAAGTCGCGTGGTATCAGAAACCGTCGTTTTCTGAATTTCTGGCCCGCGTCACTGAGGCGAGGCAGGCCGGCTTTGCCGTCGATCGTGGGGCCATGTTTCAGGGGATCACGCTGGTCTCGGTGCCGGTCCTGTCGTCCAGGTGGGTGCCTTTGCTGATCCTGACTGCCGCGGGCCATTCGCACGATCTGGAGTCCGACGCGGTGGAACCGCTCTGCCGCGCGATGCAATCCGCGGCCGCGCGCCTCTCTGAGAGCGTGCGATTGCTGCGTCTTGAATAAAGAGAGTGACATCATCTCAAGGGAGGACAACGTGGTTGCCTCACAGACGATCGCCCACAAGGCCCAGACCGAGACGCCGGTGGATTTCGACGCCGTCATCATCGGCGCCGGCGTCTCTGGCCTCTACCAGCTGTACCGGTTGCGAGAACTGGGGCTGAAGGTGCGGGTGTTCGAGGCCGGCACCGGTATCGGCGGCACTTGGTACTGGAACCGCTATCCTGGCGCGCGCTTCGATTCGGAAAGCTGGACCTATGGCTATTCCTTCTCACAGGAATTGCTCGACGAGTGGGACTGGGAGGAGCATTTCGCCGGTCAGCCCGAGACCGAGCGCTACCTGAATTACGTCGCGGACAAGTTCGACCTGCGCCGCGACATCCAGTTCAAGAGCCGCGTCGCCGCCGCCCAGTACCGCGAAAACACGCGCAGCTGGGACCTCACCCTGGAAGACGGCTGGCACTGCACGGCCCGCTTCCTGGTTACTGCGGTCGGTGTGCTGTCGGCCGCGACGTTGCCGAACATCGTTGGGGTCAAGAGTTTCGAGGGCCCGTCGTTCCACACCCATTACTGGCCGAAGGAGCCGGTCAGCTTCGTCGGCAAACGGGTTGCAGTCATCGGCACCGGCGCCACCGGCATTCAGACGATCACCGAAGTGGCGAAGACGGTCGGCCATCTCACGGTGTTCCAGCGCACGCCGCAGTGGGCTGCGCCACTGCACAACGCCAGGATCACACAGGAGGAGATGACCCACATTCGTGCCAACTACGCCGACATTTTCGCACGCTGCCAGGATACCTTCGGGTGCTTTATCCACACCGCCGACCCGCGCTCGGCGCTCGAGGTGGGCGTGCAGGAGCGCGAGGCGTTCTGGGAGAAGCTCTATGGCGAGCCCGGCTTCGGCATCTGGATGGGCAATTTTCGCGACATCCTGGTCGATCGCCAGGCCAACCGGCTGATCTCTGATTTTATCGCCCGCAAGACGCGCGAGAGGGTCAGGGACCCGGTCGTGGCCGAGAAGCTGATCCCGAAAACGTACGGTTTCGGCACTCGTCGCGTCCCGCTCGAAAGTGGCTATTTCGAGGTCTACAACCAACCCAACGTCGAACTGGTCGACCTCAGCGAGACGCCAATCGAGCGCATCACCCCGACCGGAATCAAAACCAGTGCGTGCGAATATGAATTCGACATGATCATCTATGCGACGGGATTCGACGCCATCACGGGTGCTTTCGACCGCATCGATATTCGCGGCGTTGACAACGTATCGCTGAAGGACAAGTGGAAGGACGGCCCGCAGACCTTCCTCGGCATCATGGTCGACGATTTCCCGAACATGCTGATGGTGATGGGTCCCCATGCCGGGCTCGGTAACTTCCCGCGCGCCGCCGAGTACAGTGCCGACTGGGTCACTGGGTTGATCCGCTTCGCCAGGGACCGCAACCTGACCCGCATAGAGGCCACCGCGGCGGGCTGCGCGGCCTGGACCGACCACGTCATCGAGACCAGCGAAGGCTTGCTGTTCACCGAAGTGGACTCGTGGATGACCGGCATTAACCGAAATGTCGAGGGTAAGCAGGTGCGCCGAATCATGCGTTATAGCGGCGGCCACCCCAAGTTTCGTGAGCGCTGCGAGGCCGTCGTCGCGGACGGATACCAGGAATTGGCGCTTGCTTAATGCGAAAAGAAGAATGACGGAGGGCGCTATGGATGTCGGCATGATGATGGTGTTTGCCAGCTATGGCTGGGACGACTGTTCCGACCAACGGGTATGGGACGAGGAAATCCGCCTGGCACGCCTCGCCGCGGATCTTGGTTTCGACTGTCTGTGGTCAGCCGAACATCACTTTAACGATTACTCGTTCGTCCCCGACAATCTCCAATTGATGAGCTATCTGACGGCCGCGTGCCCGGATATAGATCTGGGAACCGCGGCTGTCATTCTGCCGTGGCACGACCCCCTGCGGGTCACGGAGCAGGCGGCGGTGCTCGACCTGCTGAGCAAGGGAAGGCTACGTCTCGGCCTCGGCCGCGGGTTAGCGCGGCGCGAGTTCGCCGCCTTCCGCCTGAGCATGGACGAGTCGCGCGAGCGCTTTGACGAAGCGGCGCCGATGATTGTCGATGCACTCAGGACCGGGTTTATCGAGGGCGACGGCAAATTCTACAAGCAACCTCGTACCGAAATTCGTCCGCGGCCGCAATATTCATTCGACGGCCGTATTTATGCTGTCGCCTCGAGCGAAGATTCCGTGCTCTCCGCCGCCAAGCTCGGCGCCCATATGGTAATGTTCGCCGATCGGCCGTGGGAAATGCGGCTGCCGGTCATCGAACGCGGACGTGCCCTGCACCGCCAATTCCACGGTACAACCCCGCCGCACGTCATGCTGACCGAATTTGTCGTTTGCGGTCCCGACCTCGCGGGCTGCGAGGAAGAGGCGCGGCGGTACCAGGGAAAATTCGTTGAGAGCAATTTCTACCACTACGAATTCCTCGGCGAGCACTTCAAGACTGTAAAGGGCTACGACGCGTACCAGCAGAAGGCTGAAATCGCCCGCAAAGCAGGTCTCGAAGGAGCAGTCGCCGGTTTCATGCAGGCCGCGAGCTGGGGTACGCCCGACAGAATCCTGCGTGGCATGGAAAAGCGCCGGGAACTCCTCGGTGATTTCGAGCTCAATGTCGCCTTCCGTTTCGGTGGCATACCCTACGAGGTGTCCGAACGCGGGCTGAGGCTCTTCGCCAAGGAGGTATTGCCGGTGCTCAAGGCGCAGGCGCCGGCCCGGGTGAAAGCGGCGGCCGAGTGAGCACGTCACACTGGAGCTCTGAAATGTCGGAACGGACGTCGGACATCGGAAAATTTGATGCAATCATTGTCGGCACGGGTGTCGGCGGGCTTTATGCGATCCATCGCCTGCGCAAGCTCGGTCTCAGTGTGCGCGCCTTTGAAGCCGCTGGAGGGGTCGGCGGCACCTGGTATTGGAACCGCTATCCGGGATGCCGCTGCGACGTAGAAAGCCTCGAATACTCGTACTCCTTTTCCGACGAACTGCAGCAGGAATGGCATTGGCCCGAACGCTACGGCACGCAACCTGAGATCCTACGCTACATCAACCACGTTGCCGACCGCTTCGACCTCAGACGCGACATCGAGTTCAACACCCGGGTCAAAGAAGCTGCCTTTGACAGTGACACAAACCAGTGGACGGTAAGAACCGACAAGGGCCATATCGCGACAGCCCGCTACTGCATTATGGCGACGGGCAATCTCTCGACGCCACGCCAACCGAGCATTCCCGGCCTGGCAAGCTTCACGGGCAAATGGTACCATACCGGCCTATGGCCGCACGAGGGAGTTGACTTCACTGGCTTGCGCGTGGGGGTGATCGGAACGGGATCTTCGGGTGTCCAGTCCATCCCCATCATCGCCAAGCAGGCCAAGCACCTTTACGTCTTTCAGCGGACGGCCAATTTTAGCTTGCCCGCGCGTAACATGCCGATGCCTCCCGACAAGGAGCGTGCGCACAAAGCCGAGTATGCGGCGCGCCGGCGCGCCGCATACGACACGCCCTTCGGAATCGCAGGCCACCCGCCGCCAGTGAAGTCGGCACTCGAAGCGACCGAACAGGAACGCCAGCACGCCTACGAGGCGAAATGGGCCGAAGGCGGCAGCATTAGTTTCCTCTATTCGTACACGGATCTGCTTGTAAACCAGGAGTCAAACGACACCGCATCGGAGTTTGTTCGCCGGAAGATCCGTGCCACGGTAAAGAACCCCGAGACGGCTGAAATGCTGTGCCCCAACAACCACCCGATCGGCACCAAGCGGCTCATTCTCGATACCGACTATTACGAGACCTACAACCGCGACAATGTCACCCTGGTCGATATCAGAAGGAAGCCGATCCAGGAAATCACGCCGACAGGCTTGCGCACCGTCGCCGCAGAGTACGAGCTCGACGCAATCGTTTTCGCGACAGGCTTCGATGCAATGACCGGTGCGTTGAAGGAAATCGACATCCACACGGACGCGGGACTGTCGATTCAGGCAACGTGGAAAGGCGGTCCGCGCACCTATCTCGGGATCATGATGGCCGGCTTTCCTAACCTGTTCATGATCACCGGTCCGCAAAGCCCGGGCGTCAAAAGCCAGATGATCCTGGCGTGCGAGCAGCATGTCGACTGGATCGCGGATTGTATCCAGCATATGCGTCATAATGGCTTGACGCGCATTGAGGCAGAGCAGGAGGCTGAAGATTGGTGGGTGCAGCACAACAACGAAGTAGCGGCACGCACACTCTATCCGTTAGCTAACTCGTGGTATATGGGCGCGAATATTCCCGGAAAGCCCCGTGTGTTTATGCCCTATGTCGGCGGCGTCACCGCTTACAAGAAGAAGTGCGACGAGGTCGCAGCGAACGGATACCAGGGCTTTCGGTTTGCAACGATTCTCCAGGATCAGCGGGCAGCGGCTGATTGATCGGGCGCGCTCCTCGCTCTGGCGATCGGGAGGAAACTCGAATGCCACCGTCGCCTGGTCTTGGGCAGAGAAAAGTAGCGGTAAGGCGCTAGTGCTGCTGTTCGGAGTGGGAAGTTGGCGAGACTTGATGTGCTCAGTTTGCCGGCGCCCGATGAGAATTCGCGCGACAAATCCCAACGATTGGGTGGCTCCACACCATGTCCCCATGCCGTCGGGGATGACTGACCTGGACTAACGCGTCGGGATAATAATTTGAAATCAGCCCGCACCGCTCAGAG
>JASHQG010000022.1 GCA_030037665.1 Acetobacteraceae bacterium | reverse complement strand
TGGTCTGAGCGAGCCGCTCGGCCCCCGCCCCTCGTTTCCCTCCCGCCAATGGGCGGCTGGAGCCGACGTCCGCCGCGTCCTCACTCCGTGTCCGCCGGTCCGGTGATCACCGTGCCGGAATAGGGTTCGACAAACACCAGATGGTCGTTGACCTTCTTCACCCCCGGCGTGTTCTCGGCCAGGATGCAGATCCCGCGGCGCTCGTCCTCGTTGGTGATGGTGCCCCATAGATCGACAATGCCATCCTGAACCGTCACATTCAGCGTGGTCAGCGGCGTCCATGGTTGCTTGTCCAATGCGTCCAGCACCGCCGCGCGCAACGAACGGTCGTCCGTCGCCGGCGGGGGTTCGGTGCGGGTGGCAACGACCAGCGCGCGCAGCAGGTCGGCGCGCGAGATCACGCCGACCACACGGTTCGCTTCGGTCACCGGCACACGCTTGATCCGGTGCTGCTCCATCAGCTCGACGACTTCCGCCAGCGGTGCATCGGCGGAGACCGTAACGACCTCATCGGTCATCACATCGCGCACGCGGCGGCCATGCGTCCGAGTGAAGTCCACTGCCTGCCGGCTCCGCGAGACCAGCAGGCGCAACCACCATGGCCGGTGACGCTGGGTGCCGAGCTCGTCGCGCCGGAGCAGGTCACCCTCAGTCACCACGCCGGCGAGTTCTCCCTTGTCGTCCACCACAACGAGGCCCGAAATGCCGTGTTCCAGCATTCGCTTGGCCGCGCCGTCTACGGTGGCATCCGGTGAGACCGAGATCACATGGCGGGTCATCACGTCGGAGACGTTCATCGGCGGCGTCCTTTACCTGTAGCGCACGGTGGCATCGCGGTAGGATACACCATGGCAACGGCTAAGAGACCAGGGCGCGAAATGGTCGGGTCCGCTGCCTGAGCGCACGGGTCCAACACGCTCCGTGGGCAGGATCCGCGGGCAGGTGGATCCCGGGGCAGGAAGCCGTCCCCGCGGCAGCAGTGGCGGTCGGGCGATCACGAAGGCACAGGCGGTGTCTCGCCGTCGCGTGCGTGAGAAGTCGCCATCATCTCTCGCACGTCATCGACGTTCGGACATGTCACCCTCTCACAAAATGACGCAGGCTAGACGACAGGCCCGCAGTCGCCCGACATCCGGGCGAGCGCGGCGGATGGTCCGCTGTCGGCCGGGCAGTCAGCGCCGGTTGTCCCAGCCGGGATGGCGTCGACCTGTCCCAAACCCGCTTGCTTGATCAGGGGGTGACGAAGCTGCGAAACACGCACAAACCACTATCGTGTTGCTCGGCGAGCACTGCCGGTCTCGGCGCCCTTCGCGCACAACCCAGCCGTTCGTTGCCAGGCAACCTCCGCAGGTGGCGGAGCCTGTTCCGTCTCCGAGACATCGGTGCCGGCTCTGGCAGACCATCCAGTTGCCGGTAACCGACGGAATGCCTGGACCGTCACGAATCTACCGCTCCGGAAGCGGTCATGCCGGCGTCCGCCTCGAGACCGGCACAATCCCGCCTCCGGGCAACGGTCCTGATGCTCCGTCGTCCTGATCAGACCCTTCGTCGCAACGGCGGCACGCTATTGCTGTTGTCCGTTTACACCTGCGGCGGCAAGTAGGCGTGAGCGAACTGCCGGATCGGCCCGCGCCGTCTCAACGACCTGATTGAATTGATCGACGGACAAGCCGTGCCGCCTGACGGCAGCCACTTCCTCTTGCTCTGCCTGCTGGGCCAAGCTCTGCTGCTGGTCAGGCGATGCGGACTGCATGCGTGCACCGTACGATTGCTTGATACCGGCGACATCGCGCAACGCGGCCCCAGCTTCACGAACCGTCGCATCCGACGGCGACGCGGTCGCTGGCCCGGGGTTCGTGGGCGCATGTCCTGGCGCGGCGTTGCCCGAACTGGTCTGGGCCGTCGCTCCGGTCGAAATCAGCGTCAACGACGCCAGTAACAACCCGCCAGCGAGCGCTGGCGCGGTCTTGCGATCAATCATGATGACTTCCCCTGATTTTGTCCTGGCCTGACGCGACGCCTAGCGATTGGTCGGCACGGCCGCGAGTAACCGCTGTTGCAGGTCGGGATCAGTGTCGGCCGCTGACACAACCGCATTGTATTCGCCGACCGAGAGGCCCTCGTCGCGGATCGCCTGGACCGCGGATCGTTCCGCTTCGCCGCTCAGCCCGGCCTTCTCTTCATCGCTGCCAGCAGCTTGCACTGCTTGCGTATAGGCATGCTGAATCGTGACGACCTGGCCAACCGCACGGCCGACCTTGGTGATCATGTCGTCGGAGAACCCGGTTTCCGCCCCGGTTTTTGTTCCCATCGTGTCGCGCGACTTCGGCATGGCTTGCTCCCGTACTGTCGTGTCGGCCCAGCATCGGACCTCACTGCAACGGGAACGGGCGGAGACGGATCGGGTTCAGTGGAAAAATGCCTTGTGCGCGGATGTAGCGTGTCGTCTTGAGCGTTCCGGATCGCGGCGGTGGATGCTCAGGCTTTCGCGATGGCGGTTGGCCTAGGACGTTAACGTACCGATCAGGCCATGACCCAACGAATCCGGTCTTGCCGCAGCTGCCGACGGTTGTCGATGAGCCGCTGGGCTGCGCGCTACACCGCGGCAACAACCTCGAAAACCGGTCCCCCCGAGAGGAGAAACATCCACAGCGTCTAGCTGTCGCATGGCCGAAATCCAATGGAACAGCGCTCAGTCCTGGGATTGCCGCCGTATGTGATCGGCATTTTCCCACGCGGCGGTTTCGGATCCAGCGATTCCGGATGGTGCGACAACATCCAGGGGGCCCCCTCGTAGTTCAAGGAGTTTTGACAATTCCCGCCAGTTTTAATGCCGACGACCTCGTGTGAAGCACGAGAAACAGATAACGAGCGACGCGACGACGTATCGCTCCGCCACGGGTGGCGCCTCGTGGCGATGGCGCGCGATCCCGCCCGGCGGCGAGCGAAGGCGAGTTCGACCGCGGATGGGGTCTGGACCGCCAACCATGCCATAATGCGAACGCCGTGCGCCGGACGGTCGAGGGACTGGTCGCGATCGCGCCCGCGGTCTCGATCCGGCTATCCGGGACGCCGTCGTACGCGCTGCCGGATTACCGCTGGCAGCCGGGCTGGGCGCCGAGCCGAAATCTCTCCCGGCGTACCCCGGGCGAAAATGCATGATGCCAAACGGGGCCGCCGGGTCGCGGTCGCTGCCGTTCGCGAAGGTTTCTCCGCCGTGAAGCTGAGAACATGCGGCGCAGCGAGGGGCCATGATGCGACGGCGATCAAGTCTGTCCGCGGTGAATCCGGCGGCGCCATCGCACTCATGCTGGACGAGCATCAAGTACTGTCCGTAAACGAAGCGATGGTAAGATGCGGCGTGCCGGACGATTCCGGTCTTGACCCGATCGAGGAGTCAGTCGGAGCGCAGGATTTCGCTGGCCAGGCGCACGTCGCCCACTTGATGCACGCACCGGTTTCCATTGGTGAGAACTGGGGTGGATTGCTCGACGCGGCCAAGAATATCGCAGCAGCTACCTCCGACCTGATGATTCCGGATGCATTCTAGATCACTGGCATGACCCCCTGAATGCGCACCGCGGTCCTTGCCAAAGTGCAGAACATGCCGCTGTCCGGCCACTTGTTGCCGGAGCTCGGCCTGGGATTGCCGGCAGCAATCCCTACCGCACACAGGCTCGGGAGCGCCGACATGATGGAGACCATTCTGCAAACCCCGCTTGAGACACGCGACGGAGCGGCGGTGACGCGCGAGACCGCTGGTTTCGGCCCGCAGTGACACGGGCGTGCCGTGGCGCGTTGCCATGCTTGACCGTCCGCCAAGTGCGTGAGCGACGCATCGCACGCGCGCGGCTCTTGCTGGCAGGTGATCGGTCGGCTCAATTTCATCCGCGTAGCGGCCTACTGAGGGATGACGGGTCCGGCAATTGCGTATAGCGCCAACATACCGGAGATGTTATGGAGATCGGAACCCTCTGATATTGCTTGATTTGCTCGTTTCCTAATTCTCGGCAAAGCGAACCGGTTTCAAGCCGGAACGACGGGAGAACGTCCACTCTATGAGCGAGATCAGCGCACCGGGCACGGTGAGGCTGTCGACGCTATACGCCACCACCGACTTCTGGCGCTTGTGGTACGCCGGTCTCGTCGTGTTCGTGGTACGTTGGCTGGAGACACTCGCGGTTGCGATATTTGTCTACGGCGCAACCGGGTCACCCTTCATCGTGACAATGGTCACGATGCTGCGCCTGCTGCCGATGGGCGTCTTTGGCGCGTTCCTCGGTGTGCTCGCCGATCGGATCGAGCGGCGCATCTCGCAGATCGCCGTGACCGTTCTGATGGGCAGCACGTCCGGTGTGATGGCGTTGCTCGCCTATAGCGGCCATCTCGCGATTTGGCACCTCGCAGTGGCGAGCTTCATCAACGGTCTCGGCTGGGCTACCGACAATCCGGTGCGGCGCGTCATGATTGGCGAGGTTGTCGGCAACCAGAAGATGGGCGTTGCCATGTCGATCGATGTCGGCACCAACAACGCGAGCCGGATGTTTGGCCCAACCCTCGGTGGGCTCCTGCTCGCAACGGTTGGCATCCACGGCGCCTTCGTGCTCAGCGTATTTCTCTATGCGACATCACTGGTCGGGCTCCTGGGACTTGACTACCGCAACACGACGACATTGAACGAGGGCACCTCGGTACTGGTACGCCTGCGCGAAGGGCTGGCGCTTGTTCGCAACGATCAAAGGCTGATCGGCACGTTTCTCATCACGATCATCTATAACATGTTCGGGTGGCCGTTTGTGTCACTGGTGCCGGTGATCGCCCATGATCGCCTGCACTTGAACGCGTTATGGACTGGCGTCCTCGCCAGCGGGGACGGAGTCGGCGCGTTTATCGGCGCTGCCGTGATTGCCTGCCTTGCCAAGCCGCAAGCCTACGCTAGAATCTACATTGGCGGCGTCATTTCCTACCTGATGCTGATGACGGCTTTCGCATTGGCAACGGAACCGATCTCCGCAGGTGCAGCCCTGGTGCTGACCGGGATTGGCGGTTCCGGGTTCAGCATTATGCAGGCAACGCTCGTTTATCTCGCTGCGCCACCGGAGATGCGGAGCCGCGTGCTGGGAGTCCTCTCGGTCTGCATCGGCACCGGACCAATCGGCTTCCTTCATCTGGGGCTACTCGCCGATGCCATTGGCGCTTCCAGGGCGACGATGACAATAGGGGTAGAGGGCCTGATCGTGCTGGCCCTCACCTGGCGATGGTGGCGCGCAACGCTGCAGTTCCCTGCTGCCCATTCACCGTCCGACTGAGCCACCGCGGACGAGATCGCTATCGAAACCGCAGACCATCGGCCTCAATGTGGCTGGCTTTTGGCGATGCGAAATGCACCCTCGGAAACACCGCAGCCGTCTCAGAGGCCGATCCCTGTGGCGCGCGCAGTCGACGCAGGGTTCGGCGGGTTGATGGTTTCAGCGATACTCCAGATATCGCTCCTGGTGCGGAATGCCGACGGCATACGGGCAGGGGCGCCGACGCAGTGTCTGCCGGCATGGCGCGCTTCGACAGGCGGCCCCTTTCGCTCCGGCGGCCGCGTCGCCGACCGCCCGCCCTGGTGGAAAGTGCTGCGCCCGACGTGGACGCCTCCCCCACCCCTTGCCGAATGGGGTTACCGGGAGGGCCAACTGGCTTGACGCCTGCGTCTGCCGCCGTCGTCACACGGAGCACGAATTCTCGGGTCTCGGAATGGCACATGGCGAGCGTCAGCAACCTCTGGCGTTTCCCGTGCGTCTGGGGCAGGCTGACCGAACTGGGCAGGGGACGGTCGCAACAAGCAAAAAAATCGCACGGGGGCCATTCCGCTGATGCAATGTCAGGACACATTGCACTTCGACCTGCCGACGGCGCTTTCGCGCCCTTCCGTACCGCCAGCGGAATCCGCTCCAGCGCCCGTACACCCCGGGCCTCACGCCAGGAATACGCTCTAGATGCTCGCCTACGCCACCCGTCGCGTTCTGACCACCATCCCCGTGATGCTGATCGTCGCCTTCTGCGTGTTTTCGCTGCTCTACCTCGCCCCCGGCGATCCCGCCGCCATCATCGCCGGCGATCAGGCTACGCCGGCCGACATCGAGCGCATTCGGGTCTCGCTGGGTTTGAACGAACCCTTCCTCGTGCGATTCGGCGACTGGCTGTGGCAGATCCTGCACGGCAACCTCGGCACATCGATCTTCACCAACCTGCCCGTGTCGCACATGATTGCACAGCGCATCGAGCCGACACTGTCGCTGATGGTGCTGACGGTCGTTTTCTCCATTGTCATCGCCATTCCACTTGGCGTGATCGCCGCCTGGAAGCACGGCTCGTTGATCGACCGCTTGGTCATGCTGTTGGCGGTGTTTGGCTTCTCCACGCCCGTATTCGTGGTCGGCTATCTGCTGGCTTACATCTTCGCGCTGCAGCTCGATTGGCTGCCAGTGCAGGGCTTTGACTCCATCCGGCAGGGCCTGTGGCCATTCCTGCGCACGCTGATCCTGCCGACGATCGCGCTCGGCCTGATCTACGTTGCCCTGCTGGCGCGCATCACACGGACCACCATGCTCGACGTGCTGAACCAGGACTATATCCGCACGGCCAAAGCCAAAGGCGTCGGTCAGCTCCCGATATTGTTTCTGCACGCACTGAAGAACGCCGCGGTGCCTATCGTCACCATCATCGGCAACGGCGTCGCTCTGCTCATCGGCGGCGCGGTGGTGACCGAGAGCGTGTTCGCCATCCCCGGTCTCGGCCGGCTGACGGTCGATGCGATCCTGCGCCGCGATTACCCGGTGATCCAGGGTGTCGTGCTGTTGTTTTCGATCACCTATGTGCTGGTGAACCTGGTCGTCGACCTGCTTTACACGGTGTTCGATCCGAGGATCCGCTATTGAGCATCACCATCCTGCCTGAAGGCCACACCGCCGCCCCCGCGCTCCCGGACATTCTCCCGCCGGCGAAGCAGCGAGGCCGCATCGGCGGCTTCGTCTACCGCAACCCCACCATTATCATCGGTGGGGCGCTGCTCGGGATCATGGTCTTCATCGCGATCTTCGCTCCGTATCTAGGCACCGTCGATCCGACCGCGATCTCACCCATCGACCGGCTGCGCGAGCCGTCCGCTGAGTACTGGTTCGGTACCGATATGCTCGGCCGCGACCTGTTTTCTCGCGTGATGTACGGCGCACGTATTTCGCTGATTGTCGGATTCGCAGTGGCCTTCGTCGCATCCGCGATCGGCACGGTGGTCGGTGTACTCGCCGGCTTCATCCGCTGGCTCGATTTCATTCTGATGCGTATTATGGACGGCCTGATGTCGATCCCGTCGCTTCTGCTGGCGATCGCGCTGATGGCGTTGTTCCATGCTTCGGTGCAGAACGTCGTCATCGCAATCAGTGTCGGCGAGTTCCCCCGCGTCTCCCGGCTAATCCGCGGCATCGTGCTGTCATTGCGCGAGCAACCGTATGTGGAAGCGGCGATTGCATCGGGCACGCGAGTGCCGGTGATCATCTGGCGGCACATCCTACCCAATACGCTGGCGCCGCTGATGGTCAACGCGACATTCATCTGCGCCTCGGCGATGATCACTGAATCGATCCTGTCGTTCATCGGTGCCGGCACGCCGCCGATCATCCCGAGTTGGGGCAACATCATGGCCGAGGGCCGCGCGCTCTGGGAAGTGAAGCCCTACGTCGTGTTCTTTCCTGCCGTATTCCTGTGCATCACCGTGCTGGCCGTGAACCTGCTTGGTGATGGCCTGCGCGACGCGCTCGACCCGCGCCTGGCGAAGCGGCTGTAATCATGGCGCTCCTGCAAGTCGAGAATCTGCAGACACATTTCGCTACGCCGGATGGCGTGGTCCGCGCGGTGGATGGCGTGTCGTTTCACGTCAGCGCAGGCGAGACTCTCGCGATCGTCGGCGAATCCGGTTGCGGCAAGTCGGTCACCGCGATGTCGATTCTGCGGCTGATCCAGCAACCGCCCGGCAAGGTCAGCGGCCGCATCACGTTCGACGACCATGACCTGCTGACACTGACGGAAGCCGACATGCGCGACATCCGCGGTAACCAGATCTCGATGATTTTCCAGGAGCCGATGACCAGCCTGAACCCCGTGCTGACGGTCGGGCGGCAAATCGGCGAAACGCTGCGCCTGCATCAGGGACTTTCCACGCGTGACGCAGAAAGGAAGACGATCGAGATGCTGACGCTGGTCGGTATTCCGGCGGCGGCGCGACGGGTGCGCGAGTATCCGCACCAGTTGTCCGGCGGGATGCGCCAGCGGGTGATGATCGCCATGGCGTTGGCGTGCAATCCCAAGCTGCTGATCGCCGACGAACCGACAACCGCACTGGACGTGACGATCCAGGCGCAAATCCTCGATTTAATGCGCGATCTGAAGCAACGCGTTGGCGCGGCGATCATGCTGATCACGCACGATCTCGGCGTGGTGGCCGAAATGGCCGAGCGCGTGGTGGTGATGTACGCAGGGCGCAAGGTCGAAGAGGCGCTGGTCACGGAAATCTTCGCCCGTCCGTTGCATCCCTATACGCGCGGGCTCTTGGGATCAGTACCGAAACTCGGCTCGTCGCTGCGAGACGGCGGACGCGGCAAGCTGGCGGAGATTTCCGGCCTGGTGCCGAGCCTGCGACAAAAGATCCAAGGCTGCCCGTTCGCCGGACGTTGTCCGCTGGCCACGCACGTGTGCCGCGAAGTGGCGCCCGCGTTCGCGGAAAAGCGGCCGGCGCACGCCGCGGCTTGTCATTACGTGAACGCACCAGATGCAACCGCGGATGCGATGGCCGGAGCATAACGGAACAGAGCCCTGAAGGCCGGGCTTGACCCGGCCATGATCAGGGGCCGAGATGGGGTCGTCGCGGCGTGCGGGCGTGGGCGCGGATCACTGCTTCAGCCTCACCAGCGCATCCGCAATCGTCAGACCTGATCCGTCGGCGTGCAGGATAACCGGATTGAACTCCATCTCCGCGATCCGCTCCGCATGCGCCAACGCTGCTTCCGAAAGACGCGCAATCAGCGATGCGACGGGCGCAAGGTCGATCGGCTTGC
>JASHQG010000161.1 GCA_030037665.1 Acetobacteraceae bacterium | reverse complement strand
TGACGAGCATGCGGCAGCGAAGTTCGCGCTGGATTTGCTCGCAGCGGACGACCGCATGGGCGACCTTGTCGACTTACTGACAGAAGGTGATCCCGTCGGTGCTGTGGGGGGCGAACCTAACTGGGAGCTGGAGCGGCGCGACGACGGCGATACGGCCATCGGGTATTCGGACTGGCCCCGTGGCGCCAAGTACCGCGCGTGGGTAGACCCTGATGCCTATCCCCTCGAGTGGCCGGAGAGCTTCTATAGCAGGGCCGAGTTCCACCAGCTCGTACGCGCGATCATCGACGCCTACGTCGCCCGTAACCCGCACCAGGCGGACCAGGTGGCGAAGGTGGCAGCTCTTCTATAAGCCGGGCCTGCGCCTGTTCGCGTCGAGAGGTCGGCGAAGCGTGCAACCCGCAGAAACCTATCGCCTCGGCCCGCTTGCTCACAGCCCGTGCACCGGCGCATGCTGGCGACCCGAATGACAAGGAGGAACGCCGGCATGGACATCGAGCCGATGGCAGTCGCCGTATCGACTGCGGCCAACCCGACCTACGTCAAAGGGCGGCGGGAATTCTTCAAGTACCGCGACCTCGGCGTGACCGCTGCGACGCACGGGCGGATGCGCGCGCAGCTCACCAAGGCGGAGCAAGGCATGTCCAAGCCGACCGGCTGGCACGTGCACAAGTGCGAGGCGCAGCTTGTCTACATGCTGTCGGGCTGGGTCGACCTGGAATTTGCCGACCGCAAGGTGCGTCTCTCAGCCGGCGATTCTATGCTGATCCCTGGCGACACGCCGCACAACGAAACCGGCACGTCGGACACATTCGAGCTGTTGGAAGTGTCGATCCCCGCTGACATGGGCACCGAACCCTGCGCGGCGCCGTCCGGCAGGTGAACGCAACGATCTGCTAACTTTTCCGCGGCGGCCTCGGTTACATGACCCTGGCCTGTGGCGGCTGGTTCGGCCAACGCGCGCGTAGAACGGCGCCGCCGTGGCCCGGCACGCGCTATTGCAGCGCGATGATGATCCGCCGGTTCTGCTTGCCCTTGTTCTCGATCTTTACAACGCTCACGGGACCAATTTCGCCCGTGCGGGCGACATGCGTGCCACCGCATGGCTGCAGATCCACCAGCGTCTCATCAGCTCCGATCCGCATCAGCCGCAAGCGACCGGTCCCGCGCGGCGGCTGCACCGACATCGTACGCACCAGATCGGGACTGGCATCCAAAACGGCCTCGTCCACCCATTCGATGCGCACCGGATGATCGGCGGCGATCAGCGCATTCAACGCCGATTCCACCACGTCTTTCGCCGGCGGGTTGGGCAGGTCGAAGTCAAGACGCGAACGATCCGCGCCGACCGATCCCCCGGTCACCGCCGCACCTTTGATGACGCTGCAGAGCAGATGCATCGCGGTATGCATGCGCATAAGCCTGTGGCGGCGATCCCAGTCGATTTCGCCTTCGACCATCGCGCCGGGCGGTGGCAGTGTGGCACCCGGGGCTGGCATGTGCAGAACCGTGTCGCCCTCGCCCTTCACTGTGTCAGCAATCGCCGTCTCGCCGCCGTCCCAGCGCAGTCGGCCGACATCACCGGGCTGGCCGCCGCCGCGCGCATAGAACACGGTGCGATCGAGCAAGATCCCGTCCGCCGCGCTGGCGACGACTGTCGATGAGACGTTGCGTTGCCGCGGATCGTCCAGGAAAAGCTTCTCGGTTGTCATGCGGGTCTCCATGCAGCGCGAATCTGGTCGCGGCGCGCTGCCAGCCACATCAGGCCAAGGCCGGCCACCGAGTTGCTGAGGCGGCCATCCAGCGCCGCGTCGATCGCCTTCTGGGCTGGCCAGACGCGTACGCGAATATCCTCATGCTCTGCCGCCATGCCGGCGTGCCCGGCGATGCCGTTGGCATCGGCATGAGGCGCGGTAACGCGGCCGACATAGAGTTCGCATACTTCATCGGCGCCGCCCGGGGTCAGCAGATAGCTGCCGATGTGACGGAGCTCGCCGACCGCCAGCGCCATCTCCTCGATCATCTCGCGCCGCGCCGTGTGGTCCGGTGACTCGCCATCGTCAACCAGGCCGGCCGGCAACTCGACCAGCACCGGCTCGATGCCGGCGACCAGCGCGGGAAAACGGAATTGCTCGATCAGGACGACGACGTCGGCCGCGGGATCATATGGCAGCACGGCGGCCGCCTTGCCGCGCCGCCAGGTCTCCCAGGTCTTCGTGCCGGACAGGAGGCCGTCGAAACGGCGATGGCGGAACTTCACCACGTCCAGCGGGAACCGCCCGTCCCACACCCGCTGCTGCGATTCGATGACGACGTCGGGGTGCGACGGAATCGGCGGGTGCGTGCGGGTTGGCATCAGCGTTTCTTCGCCTCGGCAAGCTCCTGCCGCAGTCGGGAAACCTCGGCCCTGAGCTCGGCGATCTCGTCGGACCGCGCGTCAGAGGGGGCGCCGCCGGGTCCCGGCTCGCCGCTCGGGCGGTAGAACGGGGAGAACATGCTGAAGGCGCGCTCGATCATCGCCATGTTCTGGCGCCCGACCTCCTCCATGTTGCCGAACGGGAACAAAGTCCCCATCGAACCCATGGTCTTCTGCATCGCCGCGCGTAGCTGTTCCTGCTGCTGCGCGAACGCGGTCATCGCCTGCTCGAGGTATTTCGGCACCAGCCCCTGCATCTGGTCGCCGTAAAAGCCGATCAGCTGTCGCAGGAAGCCGGTCGGCAGCAGGTTGCTGCCCTTTCCCTCCTGCTCCACGATAATCTGCGTCAGCACGCCACGCGTGATGTCTTCGCCCGTCTTGGCGTCGTACACCACGAAATCGACACCCTGGCGCACCATGTCCGCCAGGTTGTCCAGCGTGATGTAGCTGGAACTGCGCGTGTCGTACAACCGGCGGTTGGCGTATTTCTTGACCA
>JASHQG010000160.1 GCA_030037665.1 Acetobacteraceae bacterium | reverse complement strand
GTTCAACCGCCTGTCATTGCGTTGGCAGCCCGATACCACGATCAACTGGTCAAAACACCCGATGGCTGGAAGTTCGAGGGGCGGGTCACCACGACCGAAGGACCGCGGCAGGCGGCAGCAGCAGCGAGGCATTAGGCGATGTGGACAAACCCACGGGCGGGCTGCGTGATTAAGTCTGAGGCGCCGCGCGTTTTCGTGTTGGAGGTCGGCACATCCTTTAGCATCCGGGCAAGGCCGAGGGATGCATTGCGTAGCTCCGGGCTGTCGTGTTGCCGTTGACCGAGATAGGTTACCCGCAGGACGGCCCGCTCGGTTGTCCAGCTGGCAAGTGTCGGGTTGGACCTGTCCATCCCAAGGGAGCCAATCATGCCGGTTCATGATCTTGTCGCATTGTGGGAAGCGCATACTCGCACCGAGTTCGAAACACGCGATGTGGATGGCACAATGGCGACAATGGTGGCACAGCCATATGTCAACCATATTCCCACGATGACGGGCGGCGTCGGCCATGATCAGCTGAAGCGGTTTTATAAATATCACTTCATCGGTGCGAATCCACCTGATACCGCCATGAAGCTGATCAGCCGGACCGTCGGTGAGAACAGCCTGGTCGATGAAATGCTGTTCTCATTCACCCATACGTCGGAAATCGACTGGATGTTGCCGGGCATTCCGCCAACCGGGCGAAAGGTTGAGATTCCGCTTGTCGCCATCGTGCAGTTTCGTGGTGATAAGCTGGTGCACGAGCATATCTACTGGGACCAAGCGTCGGTTCTTGTCCAAATCGGCCTACTGGATCCGAATGGACTGCCAGTGGCTGGGGCTCAAACAGCGCACAAGGCGATAGACAAAACGCTGCCCAGCAACACGCTGATGGTGAGCTGGCCTGGCAGCGAAGGCAAGCCACTATGACGCCGAGGCATCAAATCGCGCTACTCATTCCGATAACGAGTCAGACGTTCCGCTAACGATTTCGCGGTCGATGATGTCGTCGTCGGGAAGTCACGCGCGACAGGCGAGCCTGGTCAGGTATTCATTCTCGGCGATGTCCCGGGGCGTGCCCGGTGCCAGCTTGCACCGTTGCGTTGGCCCTTGTCGTCTACCCGGCAGCCAATCTCGAAGTGGTCGAGGAGGGCATAATCCTGCAGCCGAGCCGGCCCCCAGTGACCCCGCGTTTGGTTGCCGTCCGTTAGCGACCCGTTGCTTCATCGGGGTCCACAGCTGCCCGTGAACAGGTCGCCTAACCCGATGAACTTACCCTCGTGCCGGCGGGGCATCCAAGTGCCGGCCTGATTAATACCCGTCGTTCCAGCCCACCGCGTACGAAGTCGCGTCCCACTTGAGAAGCTGGCGCTGAAGATGAAGGCGGGCACCGCCGCCGCACCCAACCCCGGCCGGATCAGCGGCACCATGATGTGCCAAAGCACTTGCCCCGGCTGCACGCCGTCAACGCGGGCGGCTTCAAGGATCTCGCCAGGAGCCACGTCTAGATCGTGCGGCTTGGAAACAGGCTGTTCGCGGCGAGTGAGCTGGCCCCCAGGATTGGCCGCAGCCACCGTGATTGGTTCGTGCCGCTGCACATACGACACGTTACGACATTGTCATGCCCGAGAGAAGCTATTCGTTCAATTGATGCCCCCACCGGGCCCTCGAGTATCGGGGCCCGCCGCCACCGGCTGCGAGAGGTGGTACCCGAGCAGCATGCAGGAGCATACATCGATGGTCAGCGTCAGCCAGGGGCGGGCACGGCCGCGTTTGAGGTCACCGCGACATGAGCGACGCGAACGAACCCGATCCAACAGAACAGACCTACGCCCAGGAAGTCGCAATGATCGAGGAACCGCGACGCCGTTCAATCGCTATGGCCTCGCGGATTGTCGCGCTGCGCTGAAGTCTGAGACCCGAAAACGGCTGGATTCCACCAGTTGTTGGCGGGCTGTGTTTGAGGCTGAGGCGGTTCGGGATCGGGATGCGAAACTGACAGAAACGTCCCCGGGGATTCCGGTCTGACGTGAACGCTGGCGGAACCTCACGATGGCGCATCCGGATCCCACCCAGCTCGCGTCGCTGTCACTATCGATCGAGATTTGCTGAGGAAGCCGTATAACCAGCCGGAAACTTGGTGCGGATTCACCATAACACCTCTCGTTTCCTACGGAGATGTCTATCTGCACTCCGTGCGCCCGGACGCCCCCGCTTCCGGCAGCGGCCTTTATAGGCAAAATCATACCACATGCCGCAGCGACACCGCCCGCGTGCAGGCGCTGTTCACCAGGATGCCGGTGCGGTCAGTGAGAAACCTTGTGATCGCGGTTTACACACTCAACGTTCATATTGCCGGACATAGGTTTCGTAAAACATTTCAAAGTTCATGTGGTTAAAATCGGTCTCCACCGATTTGTCGGACTTTGCCAGTTCCTTCACAACGGCCTCATACCCTTTGAGCGCCGCCGCGACAGACTTTCCTAATTTCACGACCTCGCCCTTCACGTCTGCACACTTGTCGCGAGCCGCATCGAACTTGTCGAGTTGTGGTCCGACATCCGATTTGAACGCCTTGCTCTTTTCAAAATCAGGGTGCTTCTTCTTGAAGTTCTGCCATTGTTTCCGCAAGTCGCTCGCCATATCATGGTCCTCCTTCGAGCCCACGTTTCCCATATGATTGTTGCATGCCTGTTGCATGACGGCAACCGAGGTCGTGCCGGGGAGGGCGGTTGCAATCCTAAGCCGGCGCAAATACTCGGACGGTAGCCGCATCGTGGTGGCCACGAACTGCCGGTCACCGGCGATATGCTCAGCAATCTGTTGCGGTGTGCGGTGGCCGTTGGCGCCCGGATCAAGCAGCCGGCGATAGAGTTGCGCCGGTGACAACCCCTCCCACCCCATCCTCAGCGGCGCGAGTTGCCAATCCGGACGGCCAGGGACGCCGGTCACGTCATTATTCGCCTCGTCGTGGCACGAAGTGCAGCGGTCGGTCGGACATTCCCTGTCGTCGGGCCCGCGCGAGATAGCAAAGACATGCGCATGGCGGTCGTCGTCCTGGCGCGGGAAATCGGTGACGGTATGACAGTTCAGGCAGCGCGGACGCTGCAGCACCGTCGCAATGCGCGCGAACATGGCAACCGCGTCCTGTCGCGAACGCCTTGGCGATCCATGCAAAGGTCAGGGCAGCGACAAGGATGCCGGGCAGCGCAATGCACACTCCGACCATCCGGGACGATCGCATCTGGCCCCCGTCCCGAACGCTTTGTTAGTGCTCTAACTCTACAGCGATTGCGAGATGTGCAATCAGGTGCGGTAACAGGCGCAAAGTCGCAGATGCCGGCAAATGCAGGCACACGCAGCGGACGTTACCTAGAATGCTCAGACCGAACCAAGTACGGGTGCGAACAGCTCGCCAAGCGCACGCAGCACCTGCCGCCGCGGCCCACTCGGCGGCTCAATTAGCGACAAGGTCATCTCCTCAACAGCCAGGCTGCGTTCCGCGGAAACCCGCAGCGCACCGTGCACGGGAGCTGACGGCATGTCGAAGATTTCGGCGCTGACCCAATCCGGCAGGTGGTCCTGCAACCGGCCCGCCTGATTCTCCGTCGCGATAAAGGCGGCCGCTGTTTCGAATCGCTGCCGCGCGACCGCAGTATTGGGTGCGTGCGGGGCAAGGCGCCAGCCAATGGTGCGCAGCGAGGTCGGTGTTCGGGCGATGTCGCGGCACCAACTCAGTAGCAGCCCGTCAATCACCGCCGCACGGTAGATTTGCACACCGTTCAGCACCAGGTAGATCGGCCAGACCTGATGCGAATGCATAACCGCGCTGCCGTGTAGACAGAGTTTACCTTGATCAATCACAACTTCGCCGCGCGCCCGGTAACCAAACCCGTCCCCAAGCTCGAAATTGAGTCGATCGTCATCTGCCTGGAGGTCGAGCAGGAATCCGAACAGGCGGCGCATACCGGTGAACGAGCTGTGCGTCAACAGCCACAGCCCGCCATAGAGCGCGACACTCTCATCGAGTTCCGGCACCCAGGGCGCGTCCATGTGGCTGGGCTGTTGCGGCAGCGCGATCCCAAGACGCATCGCGAAATCGGCAACTGTCAGGCTCCAGTCGCTGCGGGAGAAGTCAGCAATCTGCTGCCGCACGAGCTCGGTGAGCCGGACGATGCTTTGGTCACTCGGGCGTGCCCGGCCGGAAACCCAGCGCGACGCAACCGACTTGTCCACGCGAGCGGCCTGGGCGAGCTGAACACGACTAAGGCTCAGCCGGTCTCGCATTAGGCTGAGCTTCTCACTGAACCGATCGATCTCACTTGACCGCGGCATTGAATGTGCCCCCGCCCCTCCCGAGCGCATCACGGCGCCTCTTCATGCATGATAATGCAACCGGAACATGTTGAAAAGTGATCCTGAGAGACGACCAGGAAATTGCCGGGTGGCTGGCTGAATAAATTTCCGGGACAACCGACCGTCAGGGCTGCTCGACGTCGACGAGCACCGCCAGGCTCCGCATCGTCCACTTCGACGCCGGAACCCTGGTAATCAACTGTAAGGCCTTCGCCCACAGCAACTTTCTCGAGACAGCGAGATTCTGGCGCAAATAGGATGACGCGTCCGAAGTTGTGTCTGTGGGCATGCAATGCGATGTCCTGACTTTAGTGGGCCGCTAGGACTGCACCCCGGACAGCAGGCGCACGTCGATCCCAAGGTGTAGCAGACCGCGGCCGAACTGCCCGTTGCGGATCCGCAGCCGCGGTTCGATCCCTGCTATGGTAACCGCCGCGGCTTTGGACCGCTTGAACCCGAGCATCGGACCGGTCCGTAGCATCATCCCCCGCGGTCTTGCTCGATCCGATTGTCCAAGTACTTCGATGATCGCGGCCTCGTGTCGGCAGGCAGTTCTCCCTCGGTCTTCATCTCGCGCAGGGTGCGGGGAGCCGCGGCAGAACCATCCAACTCGACGGTCCGTGGACCCGATCCCTGATCACCTTGCGACGGAATGCGTTGGCCGCGGCAACGTCACTCCGGGGGCTAAGACGGAAGCCGACGGTGTTCCCGACACGGTTAACCACCCGGTTGAGATAGAGCCTTTCACTGCGGACCTTTAGGTAAGTTTCATCCACACAGCCCCGATGCTCCTGCTGGTTGCGCGAAACGTTCCCAGCGGCGGTGTGGGCCTTCGACAGGCCGCGCTTGGCCACCATCTCCGCCGGATCCCGAGAACTGACGCCGAATGCAAGGCCAACATACCCTTCTGCTCCGTGCTCTTGATTGGTAGGAACTTCACGTGGGGGCGGCGGGCAGCTACGCACAGGGCCACCGCATCAGCGGCGTCGTTCTTCTTGCCCTTCTTCACGAATGGATTGACCGCCTCGGGCGCGATAAGTTTCACGTCGTGCCCGGGACCGGTGAGTACGCGGCTCCAGTGATGCGCTGCACCGCATGCCTCTATAACAACGGTGCAGCGGTTCTGTTTCTCGAGGAATGGCATCAGCTCGCTCCTGCGCAGCTGGCGCCGGAGGCGCACTTTCCCGGCCTTGTCGACAGCGTGGATCTGAAAGAAAGACTTGGCGGCATTACAGGCCGATCATGGTAATGCTCATGGTGGACGGCTCCCTTTCTACAGGTTCTGACAACCCGTACCGTGGCACACAGATGCCGTCAGGGGGCCGTCCACCCTGGTATTTCGATATTCGGAAGCTCAAGGTGGATCTCTTCAAGGTCGTCCGCGAATGTGCTCCACGCCGTAATCGCATCGGCGACTAATTGGCCAGCGGCGCTGTCCTGCCAACGTTCCGATCGCTTGTCTCATGTGGTCTCCCAGCCTGCTTCAACACGTCGGACAAGCTCACGCAGCGTAGCAAGCGCATCGTTGTATTTTGCCAGTGCGTCAAGCAGAGCTGAAGCCGGTTCTTCAAGCAATTTGACAGTTGGGGTTCTGGCGGAATTTGCATGCACTCAGGAGGGTGACAGCGGCGAGGTTCTCCAGCCTGCGTTGGAGATAAGCGACGTGTGGCATAGCTTGCAACGATCTGCCAAGCCACTTCGCGAGGGAGCACGGCTCACATGTTGTTCATCTTGCGAGGGTAGCGTGATATGCCTGTGAGTGGAATTGTAGCGCTGCAATGTTGCATATAGAATGGACACTGCTGTCCACTGGGCAGTAATGTCAGTCACCAGGCCGTACGAGGACAGTGCGGAAGATCGCGACACCATTCATAAGTCCTCGCGTTCCTCCAGTCGTTACAAATATCTTCAAGCAACCATCGAACTCGTCTCAGTACAGCGAGAGCGACG
>JASHQG010000159.1 GCA_030037665.1 Acetobacteraceae bacterium | reverse complement strand
GCAGTCGATCACATACCCGGTGAACCGCGCTGCGGTCGAGAAGCCATGGTTCTGGATTCCAACCAACGATGTGAATATCTGAAAAGCAGGTCGGATGCGGGTTCGCTCCTGGTCCTCCGGTGTCGCGAGGTGATCGAGCCAGCGATAGTGGTGACTGACGAATTCGTGACCCTCGGCGATGGAGGCGCGGGTCAGTTCGAGGTTTCGGTCCGCGGCGCCGGCGAGGGTGCGCAGGCCCATCTCGATGTTGAAGTCGCGGAACAGTCGCAGTAGGCGCCAGGCGCCGACACGGGAGCCGTAGTCGCATGCGCTTTCCGCGAGCTGGCTGCGGATGCCGGGATAGACGGGAAGCCGATATTGTTGCGGGCGCCTTCAGAACCGCTATCGCCGTCAAGGATGCCGCGCGCGCCTCCGCGAAGTTGAGGCTGATCGTGTGGGCGGTGCGGGCACCCTTCAGCCAGTGCGGATCATCGGATGGCGACGCGCCGTAACCGAGGCAATCGCGGTCGTCGGTCAGCGGGATCATGCTGATTGATTAGTTGCTCGGCATGCAAGTCGAAAAGATGGGCAGCCGGCGGGCATTTGCCTATTTCGTGCCCAGAGTCCGCAACGGAACGCATTCTCCCCGGAAAGAGGCTTGAACGGTACGCAGTATGCATCAGCTGGCCGCATGATGCATCTCGCCTGGTTCGTGGGGAGAGGGTTTTCGGTGCACGGCTGGCCGAACCCGGTGTGGGGTGAGGATCCACTTTCCTGGACCGATCCGGATATCTACCTGACCCTGGCGCGAGCGCTCGATCAGGCCGGTCTTGACTACGTGATGATCGAGGACGGCTCACTGGTACCCGACGCGTATCGGGGATCGCATGATACCTACCTGCGCCATGCGGTGTCCGCACCGAAGGCGGACCCGATGCCGCTGGTGCCGCTCATGGCACAGGCGACGCGTGGCCTGGGGATCATCGCGACGATGACCACGGCCACGTATCCGCCCTATCTGGGCGCGCGTCTGGCAGCGACACTCGATCACCTGACGCGCGGTCGGGTCGGGATCAATCTGGTGACGGCGCACAACGACCGCACGGCGCAGAATTTCGGACTGGAGCGACAGATCGAGCATGATCTGCGCTACGAGATGGCTGCGGAATGGGTGGAGATCGCGGACCGGCTGTGGCGGTCGTGGGAACCGGATGCGATCGTGGCGGATCGCACGTGCGGCCTGTTTGCCGACGGGTCCAAGGTGCACCCGATCGATTTCGAAGGGCGATTCTATCGCTGCCGAGGGCCATTGAACCTGCCGCCGGGGCCACAGGGGCGGCCGGTGATCTGCCAGGCTGGCGGTTCGCCGGCGGGGCGGGCGTTCGCGGCGAGGCATGCCGATACGGTCATTGCGTTGGTGCGGGATGTCGCGGAGGCAAAGGCGTATCGGGCCGACATGACCCGGATTCTACAAGCGCATGGGCGCAAGGCAAGCGACTGCAAGGTCATGTTCTGCGCCTCGATCACGCTCGGCGATAGCCAGGCGGAGGCGAGGGAGCGCAGGCAGCGCCGCGCGGAGGCGATGGCGGCCGATCTGGAACCGCGCCTGGCGGCGCTCTCGTTTTTCGGCGCGACCGATCTTTCGACGATTGATCCGGACGCACCGCTCGCGACGCTGACGACGAATGCCTCGCGGACGATGGTGCAGGCGTGGACTGCCCGTGCGCGGACGCTCCGGGATGTGGCGACGGATCCTGATGTGGACGGCATCCCATTCCTGGGCACGCCGGAAAGCGTCGCGCGCGATATGGCAGAGGCGATGCAGGAGATCTGCGGTGACGGGTTCGCGTTCACCGCACCGATGACAAGGCGGTCGATCGCGGAGATTGCGAATGGGCTGGTGCCCGCGTTGCAACGGCTCGGCGTGGCACGGCAGGGCTATTCCGCGGCAACGCTGCGCGGAACGTTGATGGAATTTTGAGGCCGGCTGCGCATCAGCGGTAATACATGATCGATGCGGCGTCGGAGGTCGCTCTGGTAGTCGGGGAAGATGAAGCAGACGCCGGTGACACCATACGCCGCCAGCCCATCGAGAAAAGCAGCGACCGTGTCGTGCGAGCCGACGACGTAAGGGATCGCCATGAAGGTCTGCACGGCGAGACCCTGGTCGGTGGCACGCGATGCGTCGAAGCCCGCGACGCGCGCCCATTCCTGGATCGCTGCGGGATAGGCGGCCGCTGTCGGGTTGCCGAAAATGAGCGGCAACGGCCCCGTTCTCCCCACGTGCTGCCATGAAGGCGGGAATTCCCCGGCGTTTTGTTCCGGATATTGCCGCAATATCCAGAATTCCGCGCGCAACAGCACGCGGCCGGGTGTGCCTTTCAGCCCTTCATCCATCCCGCGTTTTGCGATACCGCGGCCGGCACGCGGCTGGTCAGAATGAGCGAACGCGGAGGCTGACCTTGCCGCAACGTTCGACGTAAAAATCCCGGATTGACGGCAATGCCAGCCCCAAGATTCCGGCGTTGGCGAGACGGTCCGCGATGATCGGCAATCGTCACCCATTGTTGTCTCTCACGCAGCGGTCCGGTCGATTTCGGCATCACGACATACGATTCGGTGGCGCCGCTATC
>JASHQG010000158.1 GCA_030037665.1 Acetobacteraceae bacterium | reverse complement strand
GACTGCACGCCATTGCATCGCCAGGTGGAGATCCTCGCCCGCCAGGGCATCGAGCTGGACCGCTCGACCTTGTCCAACTGGGTTGGCCGGGCGTGCTGGTGGCTGAGACCGCTGTACGAGCTGCTGCAGAGCACCGTATTCGCCTCGCCAGTGCTGTTCGCCGACGACACGACCTTGCCGGTGCTGGACCCGGGCCGGGGGCGCACCAAAACCGGGCGGCTCTGGTGCTATGCGGTTGATCCCGAGCCGTGGAATGGTCCCGGACATCGGGCTGTTGCCTACGTCTACAGCGAGGATCGCAAGGGGGAGCATCCGGTGTAGCGCGACAATCAGCGTGATGAGTCAGCGTCAATCAAGATGAATCCTGCGACCACGCTTGGTAACGATGATTGTCGCTGTTGATTGTCGTTGGCAAATCCTTTCTTTGTGTCTCGCGGGAATTTGTAAGTGTCGCTGGTGGCTGTCGCTCACTTGATTGTCGCTGCCAGCGACAATCACGATGAAGTCGATGCAGCGGCTTTCTTGGTTGAAGCCGCTGAGTTGGGCGATTTGCGCGCGAGAGCGTCACGTCGCCTGTAGCTCTCCACATTCAGCTCGCAAATGATCGAATGGTGGACGAGGCGATCGATCGCGGCGATCATCATAGCCTGATCTGGAAAAACCTTGTCCCATTCGGCAAATGGCTGATTGGCGGTGATCAGCAGCGAGCGGTGCTCGTAGCGAGCGCCTATGAGCTCAAACAGGACGCTGGTCTCGGCGTGGTCCTTGTGAACGTAAGAGATGTCGTCGCAAATCAACAGATGGTATTTGTCCAGCTTGGCGACCGCCGCTTCAAGCTGCAGCGCCTGGCGCGCCTGTTGCAGGCGCTGAACAAGGTCAGTAGTCCGCGTAAACAGCACACGATAACCGTTTTCGACGAGAGTTCGCCCGATGGCAGTCGCAACGTGCGACTTTCCCGTGCCAGGCGGGCCGAACAACAAAAGATTGGTTGCGTTGTTCAGCCATGTATCACCGGCCGCCAGCGCGGTGACGCGTGCCTTGCTGAGCATCGGCACGACGGAGAAGTCGAAGTTATCCATTGTCTTGCCGGGCGGCAGGTGAGCATCAGCCAGGTTGCGCGCCATACGCCGCCGGCCGCGTTCGGCCATCTCCAGCTCGGCCAGTGCCGAGAGCAACCGCGCCGCGGGCCAGCCTTCCTTATCCGACCGCCCCGCGAACTCCGGCCACAGCCGGGCGATCGCGGGCAGGCGGAGTTCGTGCAGCAGTAACGGCAGACGCGTGGTATCGACCTCGATCTTGCTCATGGCTGCACCCAGGCCTGTGGGGTGCTGAGCAAGGCATCATAGGCGATCGCCGTGGGGGTCGTGACCGTGATGTCGGGCACCGTCATCGTGCTGGGTGTGAACCGTTGCTGCAGAAGCCTCAGGTCAGGTACGTCCCCGGCATCGAGGATCGTTTGCAGTGCAGCCGCCAGCTCGGCCTCGCAGGCACGATCATGCGCCAACGCAAGCAGTCCAACCATGGTGCGGCACGCGTGGCGCGCTGGTTGAGTGGCGGTCAGCAAATCCCAGGTGCGACGGAATGCCTCGCGCGGGAACAGATGATCGCGATAGACCAGGTTGAGGAGTGCCATCGGCTTCCGGCGCAGCGAATGGATGACGTGGCGATAGTCGACCACGTAGCCGTTGCGATTGGCGTGCGCGCCACCCGGTTGGCGCCCGCGCGGGCGGGTCAGCACCAGCGTACCGCCGAGGAAGCACTCCACCCGATCATCGTAGAGACGCACGCGCAAACGGTGGCCCGACAGACGGGAGGGGACCGAGTAGAACACGTGCCGCAACAGGAACCCGCTGTTGCGGGTCACCGTGACCAGTTCTTCGTCGAACTCATCGGTACGTCGCCGCGGTAGTGACTGAAGCTCGCTCCGCTCGATCTCCAGCAGCTTGCGCCGCTCGGCGTTGGCGCGACCGACCACCTCATCAACGAACAGACGGTAGGCACCGAGATCAGCAAAGTCGCCGCTGCCGCGCAGCAGCAGCGCCTGCTGAAGCGCACGTTTGAGATGGCCATGCGGGCCTTCGATCGAGCCATTTTCGTGCGCGATGCCGCGGTTGTTCCGGGTCGGTGTCATGCCGTAGTGCGCACAAAGCGCTTCGTAGCGGCGCGTCAGATCCTCCGCAGTATCGGGCTCGAGATTGCGGAACGCCGCTGAAAGGCTATCGCTGCGATGCTCCCGCGGAGCACCGCCCAACGCCCACAGCGCGTTCTGCAGCCCCTCGGCGAGAGCGACGAAACTCTCGCCGCCCAGCACCACATGCGCGTGCTCCCAGTGCGAGAACGCAAGGCAGAAATGATACAGGCGGTGATGCAGCGGCACGTCGGCGATGGTGACGCCGAGATCCGTGGCGTCAGTGAAATCCGACAAGCCCTGCTGACCGGGCGGATGTTCTTGCCGGAAGATAACCTCTCGCTCGGGACCCCGCAGCGCCTGCCACAACCTGACCCGTCGCTCCAAAGTGCGACGCAGATCGACAGAGAACTCCAGGTGCCGGCGTCGCATCTCGCCCAGCAGCGTGACCGGCCGCAAGCCCGGCGTAGCCTCCAACAGCGGAACAATCTCGCTGTCCCAGTACGGTTCGAGCGGGTCGGGCCGTCGCCGCTCCCGCGGTTGACGTCTCTGCGAAGGCAGTCGGGGGTCGGCATCGAGTCGGGCGCCGGTTCCGAAGCTGATATCCGCCTTCGCCGCAGCGGTCTGGCGGCTGTGAGTGCGTCTGAAGGTCATGTACAACTTTGCCTGCTGATCTGTGATGTGTGTGCCGGGCACCGCGGGATCTCTTCCTGGCAGTTGAGAACCCCGCCATTCCGGCACGGCGTCACGGAGTCGCAGGCGGATCCGTGTTTGGAACCGCTTCGACGCCGGGGCCGGCCTACGGTCGGGCTACGCCCAACCTCCGGCCGGCCCCGGCGTCATCAATCCTGATTGTCGCTGCAATCAATCCTGATTGTCGGCGCGCACTCGGTTGTTCGTCCCGATCGCCTAAGTCGGGTGAGCTAAGCCGTCATTATGCTGAGGTTCAGGAGGGCATTCCCGTTGCCGGCCTGGCCGATGACGCGGCTCAAGCTTGCCTGAAGGCCCCCCAAGTATCGCCGCGCCGATGCCGCCCTTTAGTTCGAGGCTGTTGAACGCCTCAAGCCGATCAAACCC
>JASHQG010000157.1 GCA_030037665.1 Acetobacteraceae bacterium | reverse complement strand
TGGCGTAACGACTTCCCCACTGTCTCCGGCATCGGCTCAGCGAAATTGAATTCCCCGTGAAGATGCGGGGTACCCGCGGTCAGACGGAAAGACCCTATGAACCTTTACTGCAGCTTTGCAGTGGCATCAGGGGGGCACTGTGTAGGATAGGTGGGAGGCTTTGAAGCCGGGGCGCTAGCTCCGGGGGAGCCAACCTTGAAATACCACCCTGGGCTTCTCTGATGTCTAACCGCGATCGGTCATCCCGGTCCGGGACCCTGCATGGCGGGCAGTTTGACTGGGGCGGTCGCCTCCCAAAAGGTAACGGAGGCGCGCGATGGTGGGCTCAGGCCGGTCGGACATCGGCTGTCGAGTGCAATGGCACAAGCCCGCCTGACTGCGAGAGCGACAGCTCGAGCAGAGACGAAAGTCGGCCATAGTGATCCGGTGGTCCCGCGTGGAAGGGCCATCGCTCAACGGATAAAAGGTACTCTAGGGATAACAGGCTGATCTCCCCCAAGAGTCCACATCGACGGGGAGGTTTGGCACCTCGATGTCGGCTCATCACATCCTGGGGCTGGAGCAGGTCCCAAGGGTTCGGCTGTTCGCCGATTAAAGTGGTACGTGAGCTGGGTTTAGAACGTCGTGAGACAGTTCGGTCCCTATCTGCCGTGGGTGAAGGAGACTTGAGAGGATCTGTCCCTAGTACGAGAGGACCGGGATGGACGCACCTCTGGTGCACCGGTTGTCGCGCCAGCGGCACAGCCGGGTAGCTATGTGCGGACGGGATAACCGCTGAAAGCATCTAAGCGGGAAACCCACCTCGAAACGAGGTCTCCCTGAGGGCCGTGATAGACCATCACGTTGATAGGCCGGGTGTGAACATGCGGTAACGCATGGAGCTGACCGGTCCTAATCGCCCGATAGGCTCGAGAACAGTCGTCAATCTTCAGTCGTCAGTCTTCGCGAGAAGGCTGACAAGGTTGGAGGCGGGCGCACCATGCATGGAAATCATCCCCAGACCTTCTCTGGGCCAGCACGCAACGCACACCAGAACCCGCCACCCCGGTCGCCGCCGCAGGCCTGCTCGCCTGCACGCGGCGACTGAAGACAAAGATCTGACAATCGTCTTCGGGGTGGATTGGACGACCTGGTGGTTTTGGCGGGGGGCCTGCACCCGATCCCATCCCGAACTCGGCCGTGAAAACCCCCAGCGCTCATGGTACTGTGTCTCAAGGCACGGGAGAGTAGGTCGCCGCCAGGTCATCCAATCCACCCTGCAGCCCCTTCTCGACGCGGGGTGGAGCAGCCCGGTAGCTCGTCAGGCTCATAACCTGAAGGTCATAGGTTCAAATCCTATCCCCGCAACCACTTTCAACAGAGATTACTTGGAGAACGGACCGGATGCGCTCGTGCGCCTGCACGCGCCACTGATGCCCGGCAAGATCGGCGGTGCGCACGAGCGGGGCGAGCGGGGGCGGCCCTCGAATCTACTGCCCGAACCGCTGCATGGCCCGAACGCCGGCCTGACCGAGGTGCTGATGCGGGTCCCCTACGTGACCACGGCCTTTGACCCGATGTTTCGCCTCAACGCCGATTGCACCGGCCACCAGATGGCGCATTCGGACGTCGCAACGTCACTCGATCCGCCTGCGCTGCCGTTCTCGCTGGTATTCCGCGCCGAGCCGGGCCGTGAGGATGTCCTCCTGTACATTGCCTCGGCGTACGAGGCAGCATCAGACCGTCGTATCCCACCGCCCGATTTCGGCCGGCTAACGGCGCACGGTTGACGCCGTCGCTTGCGGGTTCACCCCTTGGTCTGAGTCGCCAATGCCCGATCCAGCGTATCCACCAGGCGGTCACACTCGCCGCGCGTGATCACCAGTGGCGGCGACAGCACGATGACATTGCCGGACCGCCACGCACCACCCCCGCGGCCAACGATCACCCCGTTATCGCGGCAGAAATCGACAACCGTGGTTACCACCGATGCGTCCACCGCCTCTTTGGTGCTGCGATCCTTTACCAGTTCGACAGCCTGCAGCAGACCCTTGCCTCGCACGTCGCCCACGATGGAATGCCGTCCGAGCGTGCGCAGTCCATCCTGCAGATACGCGCCCATTTCCGCGGCACGCTCTGCCAGTTTTTCCGCCTGGAGGATCTCGATGTTGCGCAGCGCGACGGCCGCCGCGACCGGATGGCCGCCGTACGTGTTCACCTGAAAAACCTGGCGGTTCTCCGAGGCCTCGCCGTAAAAGCTCTGGAACACCTGATTCTTCACGGCAGTGGCGGCAATCGGCATGTACGCGCTCGAGATGCCCTTAGCCACTGCAACGATATCCGGCGAGACGCCGTAGTGCTGGTGCGCGAACATCTTCCCAGTGCGGCCGAAGCCGTTGATCACCTCGTCGACGTGCAGCAGAATTCCATAACGGCGGCAGACGGCATCGACTTCCTTCAGGTATTCATCGGGCGGTACGGCGACGCCGACACCGCTCATGATCGGTTCGACAATCACCTCGGCGATCGTGTCCGGGTTCTCGCCCTGAATGCTGCTTTCCATGTTCTTTACGCATGCCAGGCCGCAGCCCGGATAGCTGAGACCGAACGGGCAGCGATAGCAGTAGGGCGGTGCAACGTGAATGAAATCACCAGAGAACGGCTCGAACTTCGCCTTGCGGTCACCGATGCCGCCGGCGTCGAGCGCGGCAAGCGTCGTGCCATGATACGCGTGGTAGCGGCTGATCGTCTTGTAGCGGAATTCGCCCGGATGCTCGTGCTTCTGATACTGGCGGGCAATCTTGAAACCGGCCTCGTTCGCTTCCGATCCGGAATTGACGAAGTAGATATGATAGTCACCGCCCAGCAGCATATTGATTTTCTCTGCCAACCCTGCCGCCGGCACGTTCATCTGCGTGTGTGGGAAGTAGGCAAGTTGCTGCATTTGATCCGCGGCGACGTCCGCGAGCTCGCTCCGGCCATACCCGATGTTCACGCACCACAGACCCGACATGCCGTCGAGGTACGCGGTGCCATCGGCGTCATAGATCGTCGATCCATGCGCGCGCGTAACAACCATTTGCCTGGCTTCCAGCACTTTGTGCTGGACGATCGGGTGCAGAACATTCTGCAGGTCCCGGCGCACGACGCCAGCACGGATTTCCGGGTCGGGCGCGTTGGTGATAGACATCGTTGCCTCTTATAATTGTCGCGCCGGGGATAGCGCGATCGCGACACCCTACACCATGGTCCGAGCCAGTCTCAAACCCCTCGTTGGCGCTCCCTTCTCGTGGATTGCGGTCCCGACAATTCTCGGTGTTCAGTGACGGGCTACTCATCAGATCGCACGCGTCCATGACGCCCGCCGTCGCCTCCGCCGTGCTCCCCTTGCTGCGCCGCGTGGACGCCGAGCATGCGCATGATCTTGCCCTGCGTGCGCTGCGTCTCGGCCTCGCCGGGCGCGACGCCACACCCGATGATCCGTCGCTCGCCATCACGCTTCTCGGCAGGCGGTTTGCCAATCCCATCGGTCTCGCCGCCGGCTTCGACAAAAATGCCGTCGCCGTTGCGGGCCTCGCGCGACTCGGCTTCGGTTTCGTCGAAACCGGCACCGTCACGCTGCGTCTGCAACCCGGCAATCCGCGGCCACGCCTGTTCCGACTGGAACAGGACCGGGCGGTGATCAATCGTATGGGATTCAATAACAGTGGGTTGGATGCTTACCTCAGCAATCTTGCAGCAAATGCCAAACGACCAGTACCGCTCGGCGCCAATGTCGGTATCAACAAGGTGGGCGCCGATCCGGACCGGGACTACCCCGCGCTGATCGCCGCGGTCGCACCGCACGTGGACTATGCGGTGATCAATGTTTCTTCCCCCAACACACCCGGCTTGCGCGACCTGCAAACTGAGCAACGCCTGCGCGCAATTCTGCGCCCCGTCGCCGCCGTGGCGGATCGCCCGCCGGTCCTGGTCAAGATCGCGCCCGACCTCGCCGACGAAGGAGTCGCTGCAATCGTCGAGACCTGCGTTGCCGAAGGCGTGCAGGGCCTGATCGTCGGCAACACGACGATTTCCCGCCCGCCCGGACTGCGGTCCCGGTACGCATCCGAGGTCGGGGGACTGTCCGGCCCGCCTCTCTTCTCGCTGTCGACGCGCGTCCTTGCCCGCGCATACCAGTTCGCGAACGGTCGCCTCATGCTCATTGGTGTCGGCGGCGTGTCCTCCGGCGCCGATGCGCTGACCAAGATCCGCGCCGGTGCGTCGCTGGTGCAAATCTACACCGCCTTCGCCTATGACGGCCCGGCGCTGATCCCACGGATCAAGCGCGAACTCGCCGCCTCCTTGCGCGAAGCAGGCTTTGCCCACATCCAGGACGCGATTGGCAGCGACGCCGCCCACCTCACAGGACGTGAATGAATGCAGCACCTCTCCGGCTTCGCCCCGCTGGCCGAGCGCTACGACGGGTTCGTACTCGACCTCTGGGGCGTGATCCACGACGGCATCAACGCCTTCCCGCATGCGGTCGAGACGCTGCGTCAGCTGCGTTCGGCTAAGAAGCGCACGTTGCTGCTGTCCAACGTTCCTCGGCCGAACGCCGCGGTGCAGACAATGATGCAGCGCATGGGGATCGAGGACACACTGTACACGGACATCCTCACCTCCGGTGAAGCCGTGCGGCGGGCGCTGCAATCGCCCCCCGACCTCTGGTGGGCCGAGCTCGGCCAGCGCGTCTTCCACCTGGGTCCCGCACGCGACCTGCCGGTCCTGGATGATCTGCCGCTGGAGCGGGTGCCAGAACCGGCAGATGCGGATTTTGTCCTGAATACTGGCCCCGACGACCACCGAAATCCGTCCGACATGAACGAGTTCGAGCCGGTGCTGCAGGACTGTGCGAAACATGGCCTGCCGATGATCTGCGCGAATCCTGACCTCGAGGTGATCCGTGGCGGCGTGCGCGTGTTGTGCGCCGGCTCGCTGGCACTGCGCTATCAGGAACTGGGTGGCGACGTGCGCTCACTCGGCAAGCCTGATCCGGCGATCTATCAGCCGGTACTGCAGCAGCTCGGCCTGCCGCCGGAACGCGTGTTGGCGGTGGGCGATTCGCTGCGCACTGACATCGCCGGCGCGGCAGGCGTCGACCTGGACGCGTGCTGGGTCCTCGACGGTGTCGATGGAGCGGCGCTTCGCGATGCAAGCGGCGGGTTCGATACGGGTAAGGCGGATCTGATGGCCCGGGATGCCGACGTCCGCCCGGTGGCAACCATCCCGCGGTTTCAGTGGTAGCGGTCCGCCGTGACAATCGGACGGTAGGGCATTGCAATGTCTCGCCGCGGACGGTGCAACTGCCGGACGTCGCCGGCGAGCCATGGCGTGCACCAACCCCAGTCTGCGGTGAATTGATGAACTGACGCTCGAAGCAGGGGATTCGCTCTCATTCCGCAGGGCGAATCATAGGGGTCTCAGCAGGAAACTGTCATCTTGTGGCCGCAGAGCGACAGTGCGTTGCCGACAGTCGGCGAAAATGCCCGCAACAGTCCCACACTGTTGCTGGCTCGCCCGGGCAATCAGGAACTGGCGACGGTGCGCTGCCCCCGCGCCCGCGGGCGACCTTGCCAGACATGTAATTCAGCGACATCTGCCTCCGGGTCTGTGGGTAAAGCCGTCACACAAGGCAGAGGTCTCAGACGGTGGCCGACAGCCAGGGCTATTGGCGCCGGGGCAGCGCCACTTCTTTCAGGTGGACGTCAGGTTATTCCACCTCTTCCAGACTGAACTGCCCCGCTTCCTCGTCATAGGAAAACAATTCGGCGTACCGTCCCCAGGCAATCGCAGCGCGCAACGTATCCTCCGCATAGTCCGGAGACATGTGGTCCTCCAGTTCGTCGCGGAATCGTTCGGCCGAGGCCCGGTGATTCCAGCGTTGATCGAGGACCTGGCGGATCATGTTGACGATCGGCACGTGCGCACGCAGGGCTTCGGCGAAGATCTTCTTCCGTTCCTCGGTGTCGGCGTCGGCGAAGCGGCGTCCTTCGTCAGTTAGCGAGATGTCGCCTTCCTCCAGCACGGCGAAATGCAGCATCTGCAGCGTCTCGCCCAGTGGCAGCAGCTCGTCCGCCTCGTATTGCAGGGACGCCGCGAGTGCCGGCAGGTCGGCGCGGCCGTTGTACGGCTCACCCGCGAGCGCCTCCACCATGCCGGCGATCAGGTTGGAGCCGACGCGAGGCAGCGGCGTATCGATGCTCGGTGGCAGCGGCGCGGTGGCGGCGGCACGCGGCGCGGGTCGGCGGGTCATCACGCCGTAAATGTCGTCCACCATCGCGCGGAAGTCCGGATCCAGCCGGTTCCGGGGATGCGGGAACGGCACCGTCAGCTCGTGCGCCACGCGGCCGGGATTGGATGAGAACACCAGGATGCGGTCGCTCATCAGCACCGCCTCCTCGATGTTATGCGTCACCATCAGCATCGACTTCACCGGCAGCCGGCCCTCCGACCACAGGTCGATCAGGTCGGTGCGGAGGGTCTCGGCGGTCAGCACGTCCAACGCGCTGAAGGGCTCATCCATCAGCAGCAGGTCCGGGTGTACCACCAGTGCGCGCGCCAGGCCGACGCGCTGGCGCATGCCGCCCGAAAGCTCCTTTGGATAGGCGCTCTCGAAGCCGCCCAGACCGATCAGATCGATCGCTTCCTCCGCTCGCTGTGCACGCTCCGCCCGCGGCACGCCGCGCGCCTCAAGCCCCAACTCCACGTTTTCCTGCACCGTGAGCCAGGGAAACAACGCGAAGCTCTGGAACACCATGGCGACGCCTTCGGTCGGTCCGACCACCGGCTCGCTGCGCCAAAGCACGTCTCCCCCGCTTGGCTGGAGCAGGCCGGAGACGATGCGTAGCAGCGTCGACTTGCCGGAGCCGGAGCGGCCAAGCAACGCCACGATCTCGCCTTCGCGCAGGGTCAGATTGACACCGTCCAGCACGATGAGGTCGGCCGTGGCCTCCTTGTGGTAGGCCTGCCTGATGCCGCGCACCTCCAGGAGCGCGCCGGCGTGGGTCGGCATCGTATCCATCTGGTCTCCTAGGCGTGTCGGGGCTGGTTGTGGGGCTTCCTTAGACCGTCGCGTGCAGCCATGTCACCCCCGCAACGCGTGTCGCTTTCGTGACAGGACGCCATTCTGCCGGTTCCGGCAGCCGCGGGGACCTGCTATGCTGACGTAAATGATATAGACCAGGGAGGGCCGCATGCCCGAAATCACCGGCTACCATGCCCATGTTTATTTCGACACCGAGACGCGACCTGTCGCCGAGCGCCTGCGCGAATCACTCATCGGCCAGTTCAATGTGGAGGCCGGCGGGTTCAGCATTGAACCGCGCGGTCCACATCCAATCTCTCAGTTCAACGTGATCTTCAAGACTGACGAGTTCCAGCGTGTGGTTCCCTGGCTGATGCTGAATCGCGCGGCGCTCGACGTCTTGGTGCACCCGCTGACGGATGACATGTATGACGACCACAGCGTCTATGCGCTGTGGCTCGGGACGCCGGTGAATCTCAAGCTCGACCACATGCGGCAGCGCAAATACGGTGCTGACCTGCTGCCGAAGAGCACGGCGCAGGCGGCCTGAGGCGAGCTCAGAACGCCAGACGGCGCTGTGCGTACGCGTAGAGCGGGCGCCAGAGAATCCGGTTAAACAGCACGACGAAAGCCGACATCACCGCAACACCCAGCACGACGCGTTGCATGTCGCCGGCGTCGGTCGCCTTCGCGATGTAGGCGCCGAGGCCGTGCGCGACAAGTTTGGTTTTGCCCCATGACGCCACCTCGGCGACGATCGCCGCGTTCCATGCGCCGCCAGAAGCCGTGATCGCGCCGGTTACGTAGTAAGCGAAGATGCCGGGGATGATAACCTTTCGCCACCACAGCAGGCCGCCGACGCGGAAATTGTCGGCGACTTCGCGCAGATCACCAGGGAACGCCGCAGCACCGGCGATGACGTTGAACAGGATGTACCACTGAGTGCCGAGGATCATCAGCGGTGTCAGCCAGATATCGGGATTCAGGTGGAAAAAGACGATCGCCAGCACGAACGGCGGGAACAGGAGGTTGGCAGGAAACGCGGCGAGGAATTGCGCGATCGGCTGGACGTGGCGGGCCCAAACAGGGCGCAGGCCGATGAACACGCCAATCGGCACCCACACCAGGCTCGCCAGCACCATCAGCACCGCGACGCGGATCATGGTAAATATGCCAAGGACAAACGCTTGGCCCACGTCGGCCCAGTGGAGCGTGCCGGCGACGAACGCGGCGACGCTGTGCAACGCCCAAAACAGCACCAGGAACAACACGGCCAACCAGAGCACGTCCACCGTGCGCGAGGGGCGGCCCCGTGCAGCGGCCCGGCGCCGACCGAACGACAGACGCAGTCCGCCGATGAACGCTGTGAGGTCGCCGATCGTATCGCCGATCGTCGACAGCAGCCGCGTGCGCCGCATCAGCCGCAGCACCCACGGATCTGAAGCAACAACGGCGGCGGTGGTCTCGAATCGGAACTTGGCGGACCAGGCGACCAGCGGACGGAACAACAACTGATCGTACAGCAGGATCACCACCGCCATGGCGATAATGGCATAGACGACCGCCTTGATGTTGCTTTGATCCAGTGCCACTGCGACGTACGAACCGATGCCCGGCAGCGTCCAGGTGTTATTGCCGACAGAAACGGCCTCGGACGCGACCACGAAGAACCAGCCACCGGACATCGACATCATGGTATTCCACACCAGGCCTGGCACGGCGAACGGCACCTCCAGTCGCCAGAAGCGCTGCCAGGGGCTGAGATGAAAGCTGACCGAGGCTTCGGCCAGGTCGGCGGGTACTGTCTTCAGCGATTGGTACAGGCTGAATGCCATGTTCCAGGCCTGGCTGGTGAAGATGGCGAAGATCGACGCCAGTTCCAGCCCCATCACCCGGCCGGGAAAGAGGTTCATGAAGAACACGACGGTGAAGGTGAGGAACCCGAGGATCGGCACCGATTGGAGAATGTCGAGCAGGGGAATCAGCACCAATCCGGCGCGGCGGCTTTTTGCCGCCGCGGTGCCGTAGGTGAAGGTGAAGAGAAGGCTGGCGACAAGGGCTGCGAACATGCGCAGGGTGGTGCGAACGGCATACACCGGCAGGTGCACCGGGTTGAGGCTGACGTGCGTGGCACCGGGTGCGCTGATGTGGACGAAGGTACCGCGGGCGATGTCGGCAACCGCAATCAGCGTGCCGAGCACGCAGATGATGGCGGCGGCATCCCAAATATTGGGCAAACGCCGGTTGGTCGCGAGTGTCGGATGGATTGTCGCTGACATGCGGTGACGTGGCCTGGGGTTGCGGAAGGATCACTGTTAATTGGCCCAGCGGACGATGTCACGGGTGGGGATTGTGGCGGTTCCATGAAACGGTGGGACCAACCCGGCCTATGTCACACCCCGGTCGTCGCCCGGGGCAGGAGCGTCGCGGGTGAGCTTAGCAGCGCGGTTAACCGTGAGACGTTCACCACGTGGCGAAACTTGTGGATCAGCTCCAGGCCTTCCTCGATGGCGTCCGGCGCCAGTCCGCTGTTCGGGACGAGCGCGTGGTACTTCGCGTCGACATCGCGCCACGCGATACCGAGCATGCCGGCGCCCTTCGGCACATAGACCGTGTTGGTCCATTCATGGCCGTCGCGTGTGCGGATCGTCACCGTCGCACCCTGCCGGTAGCGTGTGGCGTCCGCCACCAGCGGGTCGCCCACGCGCACCAGATCGATCAACCGGTGAATAAGCGGATCGGTGATCTTCGCGGCGCTGGCATGTTCCCAGCCGAAAGCATGATCCGCCGCGCCCGCGGCGGCGAAATAGGCCGGACTGTGCGCCATGTCGATCAGGTTCGCGGGATGGAGCGGACCCGAGAGCACCGTCATGCCCGGACGGGAAATCACGATGCTGTCGATATCGGCTGCCGCCACATGGCCGTCGCACGCAGCGTTGGCCGCGGCTTCGGCAATTGCGTGATACGGATGGCCGCCCGGCACGAGCTTGACCGCCATGTCACTGACGATGTCCCAGTTTTCGCCCAGTCCCTCCAGCGCCGCGGAACCGGCAGTGATGCCATCGGCGCCGCCGAACGCTTCGAAAAACCCGCACCGCGCTTCAAGAATCGCCAGCTCCCCGCAATACCCGCGCTGCGCGGCGAGAGCCGCGTTCACGCCCTGCAGCACCGCAAGCCCCGCGTGGTATTCGCGCGCAACCGAGGTATCCGCAGCCGTGGCCAGGCCGCCGATCGATGTCGCCGCCAGCACGATCGCCTGGGCCAGACGCTCGGCGTCGAGACGAAGCAGCACCCCCGATGCAACGGCGGCAGCGAAGATTGCGCCGAGACAGCCGTGGAAGCCACGCACCCGAAACCCCGGTGTGATCGCTGCGCTGATCCGGCCTGCCGCCTCGTACCCGAGCACCATGGCGCGCAACACGTCCGCACCGCCGATGCCGTCTCGTTCCGCGATCGCGAGCGATGCGGCGGTCAGCGGTGTACCGGCATGCACGATGTTGCGCAAATCGCTGTCGTCGGACGCCGCAGCATCGCTGGCGACGGCGTTGGCCTGGGCCGCCACAGCTGCTGGCAGTCCCGCCCCCGCATCAAACCACAGCGATGCGTCGGCCCGTCCGCCGCCATCGCGTGCGAGGTCGCGGATGATCCGGGCCGACTCAAGGTTCGCGCCGCACGCGGCGCTGGCGAGTGTGCTCGCAATCAGCATTGCAGCGTGGTCGAGCGTCTGCGGCGGCAGGTCTGCGACCGTTGTTGCGCTCAGGAATGCGGCGAGGCGGAGGGCGACGGTCATAGCGTACATCCGGCAGTGGGGTTCTCAGTGGAAATTTGTCACTTCTGACAAAGGGGTCACGGGTGGGGAGGATTTCGTCCGGCGTTGCTCCGGACCCGTTCAACCGCTCGGCGTATCCGTGCCGCTCAGTGTCGTCTGTGGCTGAATTCTTTCGCTGCACGGAAGGAACCGGCCCGGCTTGAGTTTCCCCCGCGACGGGACCAAGCTGTCCCTGCCGCACAAACGGGAGGAGAACGTACATGGCCTTTGCTGTCCAGCACGTGCACCTGAAGACGCGCGATCCGCGTGCGACGGCGCAGTTCTACATCGACAATTTCGGCGCGACGATGAAAGCCGACATTCCTGGCCGAGGCTTCCAGGTCGATTTGCACGGCCTGCAACTCAACATCACGTCGATCATCGACAGTCAGAAGCACGAGCAACACTATGGCATAGAACATATCGCCGTGCAGACGGATGACTATGCCGGTACGCTGGCGCGGCTGAAGCAACAGGGCGTGCGCGTTCTGGAAGAGCTGCCAGTGAACAATGGCCGGCACGTTTGCTTCGTCGAGGCGCCGGACGGTGCGCAGATGGAAGTGATCGAAAAAGTCTAGGCCGCATCCGTGGCGCTGAAGGATCGCATTGCGTTCGGCATGTCACTGCCGCATCGTTCGCCGGACGCCCTCGACGTGGTGGCGGTCCGTGCGGTCGCGCAGCGGGCCGAGGTGCTCGGCTTCCAGGATCTGTGGGTCACCGAGAACACCCTGGATCACGTGATGTGCCTCGATCCGGTCGTCGTGTTGACTTATGCAGCGGCAGTGACATCACGCGTCCGGCTGGGCGCCTCGGTCGTGGTGCTGGCGGTCCACAGCCCGATGATGGTGGCGCATCAGTGGGCGACGCTGGATTATCTCAGCCACGGCCGGGCGATCTTAGGTGTCGGCCTCGGGCGAGAGCATCACTACCGCGAATTTTCCGTGCCCGAGGAAGGGCGCGTGCGGCGCTTCCGAGAAGCGGTCGATGTGATCCGTCTGCTCTGGACACAGGACAAGGCGACCTATCGCGGACGTTTCTACCAGCTCGAGGATGCAACAATGTCGCCCAAGCCCGCGCAGCAGCCGCTGCCGATCTGGATGGGCGTGGGGCATCCAAATGCGATCCGCCGCGCCGCGAAGATTGCCGATGGTTGGATGGGATCGGGCGGATCCAGCATTGACGAATTTCGCCGCTCCGTGCCGCTGCTGCATGAGGCGCTGGCAGAGGCCGGCCGCGATGTCGCGAAATTCCCGGTCTCCAAGCGCATCTTCATCGCGGTGGACGAACGCCCCGAGGTGGCGCGTGCGGCGCTGAACCACTGGTTCACTGATGTGTATCACAATCCGCACGGCACGGACGCATCCGGCATCCACGGCACGCCGGAACAAGTGCGCGAACGGCTGGAGGAGGTCGCCGCGATGGGCCCCAGCCACCTCTTGTTGAATCCGGTGTCGCGCTATCAGGAGCAGCTGGAGGCATTGGCGGAAATCGTCGGCCTCAAATAACGCGGGGGAGCGATGGACACGATCGTTGGCAGCGGCAAATACCGCTATCGGGTGCGCGAGGACTGGGCCCATGCACCAGCTCATGTGGACATGAAGCCTGCGGCGGTGACGGTAGGACCTGGCGACCGTGTCTATTGCTTCAACCGCGTGCCGGAGCATCCGGTGGTGGTGTTCGACCGCGACGGCAATTTTCGGTCGAGCTGGGGCGCGGGCATGTTCCGTTTCCCACACGCGATCCGCTTCGATTCGCAAGGCTTCGCCTGGCTGACTGACGAGCACCATCAGGTATTTCAGAAATTCACTGCGGACGGCACGTTGCTGCAGACGATTGGCGAAAAAGGCCGACGCTCGGACACCGGCGTTCCGGACGACGATTTCAGCTCCGCCGCGTGGAAGAAGGTCACGCACGGCGGTGGGCCGTTCAATCTGCCGACCGACATCTGTTTTGCGCCGGACGGCTGCATGTTTATGAGCGACGGGTACGGCAACGCGCGGGTGCACAAGTTTTCGCCCGATGCGAGGCATATGTTTTCCTGGGGCGAACCTGGCACAGCGCCTGGTCAGTTCAACCTGCCGCACGGCGTGTGGATCGACCGCCGTGGCCGGCTGCTGGTGGCCGACCGAGAGAACGACCGCGTGCAGATATTCGATCAGGACGGCAGCCTCTTGGACATCTGGCGGACGGAATTGATCGGTCCGGCGTTCTTCTATGTCGATGACGAGGATGTTGTTTACATCGCCGAGCACAACGGCGGCATGGTCAGCATCCTGACGCTGGACGGCGAACGACTGGCGCGCTGGGGTGATCCGATCCACCGTTCCTGCCATGGCATCTGGGGCGACTCCCGAGGCGACATTTACGTCGTGCAGCCCGGCACGTGGGGGCGCGTGCGAAAGGTGGTGAAGTTCGAACGGGTCTGATTGCTGTTGCCGGTTCGCCAGCGGGCTGTCGGCGGGTCCGCGTTGCCGAAACCGTTCAGCTGGCTGGATGCGGGACAGGGCGTGACCGGACCGTCGGTGTCTGGTGCAGAGGCCGGCGCCGCGCGCCGCGGTCGCGATCCCGCGTCAGACCTGAGCGGGCCTGAGTTCCCGAAGCAGCGAGGCCTCATGCGCCGGACGGAATATCGAGCCACGATGATGCGGCGCTCGGGTCAAGCATCTGCCGTTGGCCCCTGCATTGATGCGACGGCTCTGATCCGCCTGCGTCGTACCGCGAGCCGGCATCGATGACACGACGATGCGCCAGCTGCGACCCAAGTTGGGCGTCGCCGGCGATCCCCGCGCGACGGATGCCGCCATGTTCAGCCCAGGTCTCGTCGGCGAACCCAAGACGGCGGCCGCCGCACGGGCGTGCCGAGTGGTCGCGCAGTGTCCGCATCAGGTCGCTGCGGACACGGGGTTACGTCTTGCGCGTCCGAGCCCGGCGCAGAAAGCGGTGTTCAGGGCCAGCGGGCCGGCGATGCGGCCCGTTTCAGTTGCCGCGGCGCCTTGCGCCACGGTGTCGTCGAGGTGCTCCGGCGCGGCGGGATCGCGGCGTCGTGCGGCGAGGCGGCCGTTCACCGGTTCCAGCGTTGCGCGCATCGCCAGTCGTTCCTCCGCTTCCCGCGACGACCACGCCACGCCGGTCCGTGACCTCGGCCAGGTGTTCGGAGGCAAGTGTTCGCCACGCCTTGCGGATCGGTTTGCGCGAGACTGCGAATTCGTCGGCCAGTCGGTCCTCGATAGGCCGCTCGCCCGGTCGGTGGTGACCGAAGAGAATGGCGTTTCGGTTTTCGTCGCCGACTTTGTCGCGTAGCGGAGCGTGAAACCCGCCGATGCGTGCGGCAGTCGAGGCGGGTCGACGGTGGTGGACAGGGGCGTCGAACGGCTCGGTAGGCGGCGCTTGAGCCGGATTGAATGCAACGCCTCGCACGCAAGATCCAGGCAAAGCCCATCCGGAGCCCGCGCGACCACCGCTCAGCCCCTTGCCCGCAATGCCCCGCATGGCAATCTGCGGCATCATTCTGCCGGAACATCGGAGATCCGCCCTATGCCCGCACCTGCCGCCGCATCGGTCGACGCGGTCCTGCGCCACGTCGATGCCGCATTCGACCGGTCGCGGGACAACTTGTTCGAGCTTCTGCGCATCCCCTCCATCAGCGCTCAACCGGCGCATAAGCCGGACATCCAGCGCGCCGCGCGATGGTGGCGCGATCAGCTCACCGGCCTCGGCTTCCGTGCCGACATCCACCCGACCGCGGGCCATCCGCTCGTGGTGGGTCATCTCGACGGCCCTTCCGACTACCGTGGCCCGCACATTTTGTTTTACGCGCATTACGATGTGCAGCCGGTCGATCCGCTGGAGCTCTGGCACAGCCCGCCGTTCGAGCCGCAACTCGTCGATGGCCCGCACGGCAAGCGCTTCGTCGCTCGGGGCGCGGTGGATGACAAAGGCCAGTCGCTGATGTTCCTGGAAGCGCTGCGTGCCTGGCACGAAGCCGGCGGCGGTATTCCCGCGCGCATCACCGTTCTGATCGAGGGCGAGGAGGAAGTCGGCAGCCCCAACCTGGAGCCTTTCGTTGCCGCCAACCAAGACGCTTTGAAATCGGATCTCGCATTGATCAGCGACACCGGCATGTGGAACATCGACACGCCCGCGATTACCGCGCGCCTGCGCGGTATGCTGTATGCGGAACTCACGCTGAAAGCTGCCAATCGCGACCTGCACTCCGGTTTGTTCGGCGGCTCCGCACTGAACCCGATCAATGCGCTGACGAAAGTTCTCGGCGAACTGAAAGACGACAACGGCCGCATCCAGTTGCCCGGCTTCTACGACCGTGTGAAGCCGATCAGCAATGCGTTGCGCGCACAGTGGGACTCGCTCGGTTTCGATGAGGCTGAATTCCTCGGCAACATCGGCCTGTCGGTGCCCGCCGGCGAGCGCGGTTATTCTGCGTTGGAACGTCTGTGGGCCCGGCCCACCGCCGACATCAACGGCATCTGGGGCGGCTATACCGGTGAAGGCAGCAAGACTGTCATCGCCTCGGAAGCCAGCGCAAAGATTTCGTTCCGCCTTGTGCCGGGCCAGGATCCGGCCGAAGTGCTCGACCAATTCAAGCGGTTCGTTGCCGAGCGGCTGCCGACGGATGCCGTGGTCACTTACCGCGTCAACTCCGGATCACCGGCGATTGAGGCGAACACCGACACACCCTGGGTGCGCGCGGCGCAGGCAGCGCTGCGCGAGGAGTACGGCCGCGAGCCGTTGCTGATGGGTTCCGGCGGATCAATTCCGGTCGTCAATTCGCTGCATCGCGTGCTCGGCATCGACAGCCTGCTGATCGGCTTCAGCCTGGACGACGACCAGGTGCACAGCCCGAACGAGAAGTTCGAGCAACGGTGCTTCCGCCATGGAATCCGAACCCACTCGCGATTGCTCGCAAAACTCGCCCAGTGAACACAGGGCGCTACACGGTGCGTCGGATCCCGTGCCGACGGTTCCGTCTCCCGCGGACCACATGCGCCGTGCTCCTTTGAATCGAGACCGCAACCGCTCGGCCCATGGCCTCACGTCGCAACATTCGCCGATTCTGCTGGATGACGACGCGCCGGGCGCCGGCCTCATACGGCGTTTTGCCGACGTGGCCGGGATCGCTCGACGCCGCAGTCGAGGCATAGGCGACCATCCTGTGCGGGCTCGGCAATAGCCGGTTGCCGGGCATGCCAGCACGGCTTTTGTATCCCCCGGCGATTTTTCTGCCACCAATGCCGACGGGCGCGGCCCTGTGCGCCCACTCGCGGCTGACCGCGCGCAACTTTGAATTGATGTTTGCGCAGCGAACCGCAGCCGCCCCGTGCACGGCTCCGTCGTGTCCACGCCCCTTGCACCCGACAGCGCCATAGGGCAGGGACACTGCAGCGATGAGTTGAGCCCGGCGGCGTCCGTTGTCCGGGATATGGCGGGGCGACGACGCCCAGGCGGGGGTGGATGCTGCGGATGGTTCTTGCGGCCAGCACGGTTCTTGTGCTGACCGGCTGTACGGTAGGCCCGAACTTCAGCCCACCCACCTGGGCTTCGCCCGCATCGTGGTTCTCTGGTCCCAAAGAAGCGGTCACGCCGGTCCGCTCGGTTCCCGTCGCTGCGCCGATCGACGCCGAATGGTGGAACCTCTTCCATGATCCGGAACTGACCAGGCTGGAAATGCGGGTCGCGAGGCAAAACCTGGACGTGCGCACCGCCGCCATCCGTGTTGCCGAGTCGCAGGCGCAGCTGGGCGTCGCCCAGTCGGCGCAATTTCCCATGCTGAACGCCAACGCTTCCTACACGCACCAGAAGGCCAGCAACAGCGGTGAGTTTGCCACGGCACCCAATCCGCTCGGCGCCAATGGCGAGTTCGGCAACAGCGCCGGTGGGTTGCATAGCGCCGATCTGTCAGCGTTCGACGTCTACCAATATGGCCTCGGCGCGACGTGGGAAGTCGACTTATTCGGTTTCGTGCGGCGCTCGGTGGAGTCGGCTAAGGCGTCCGTTGAGGCGTCGCGCGAGGCGGAGCGCGCCGTGCTGCTGTCGTCGCTGTCACAGGTGGCGCAGAGCTACATTGCCCTGCGTGGCGTGCAAACGCAGTTGCGCATCGCGCACGACAACCTGCGCACAGCCCAGCAAAGCCTGCAGCTTACGCAGCAACGCGCGGCCGGCGGTGTGACCAACGACCTCGACGTGGCGAACGCTTCAGCCCAGGTTCGCACCACCGCCGCGCAGATCCCCACGCTGGAGGACCAAGAGGCAGCGGATATCAACGCGCTGAGCCTGCTGCTGGGCCAGCCGCCCAATGCGCTGCGCGCGCAACTGGCCGAGCCGAGGCCCGTGCCGCCCGTGCCACCGCGTGTGCCGGTGGGATTGCCGTCGGAACTGGCGCGGCGCCGTCCGGACGTCATGCAGGCCGAGGCCGAGTTGCACGCCGCCACTGCCAATGTCGGGGTTGCCGTGGCGTCGTTCTATCCGTCCATTACGCTCAATGGCAGCGTCGGCCTGCAGACCCTCTTTCCGGCGCAGATGTTCAGTCTCAACTCGCGGCAATATGCCGCCGGCCCCGGTATCACTATACCCATCTTCCAGGGCGGCCAGTTGACCGCGACGCTGCACCTGCGCCAGGCGCAGCAGAAAGAAGCGGCGCTCGACTACCAGAAGACGGTGCTGCAGGCCTGGCACGACGTGGACAACGCGCTGACGGCATACCGTACAGAGCAGGCGCGGCGTGACCAGCTGATTCAGGCCGAGGCCCAGAACCGCCGAGCCCTCTCCCTTGCGCAGACTCGCTACCAGCAGGGCGTCGCCGACTTCCTTGAGGTGCTGGTCGCGCAAACTAGCCTGCTGTCGACGCAGCAGCAGCTTGCGCAGAGCACCACCAACGTGTCGTCGGATCTGGTCGCCCTCTACGAAGCGCTGGGCGGCGGCTGGGAGACGGACCTGCCGGTCCGGGCTCACGAGATCGCAAACCAGTCAAGCGGGCCCGAGTTCTGAGCTCAACGGATAAGCGTGGCCCGGCCAATCGACGCTGCACCCGGCGCTGACGCCATCGTCGGCAATGGCCCGGGCGCATGCTGGCGCTATGGAGTGAGCGGCATCGCGGATCGGCGAACTGTCGCGCGCGGCGGCGCGTATCGGCGAAGCCGCGGTCAATGTCGCGGCTGACCAAAACCCGATCAGGGCGTCCGGTGTGGTGGCCGACCGACTGGGCGACGCTGAGGAACGGACGGTCAGCCGCGGCTGCCAGGTGGAAGATCAGAACACCGGGGCAGAGTAGCGGACGGGGTACGACCGGAGACATTGGCATGGGGCCTTGCCATGCTGTGCGGCGCAGCGCAGGGGTCCGGTTCCCAGGCTGCGCCGGGGAACCGCATGAACGGACCCCAACCGATCGCTGAGGCGCGCCCTGCTCGGTCAGCGATGGCCGATGGTGGCCGCGGCAGTGCGGGTCCGGTCACGGATCACCGCGCAGACGATGCCATCCGCGCGCATTTCCGCATCAGCGAGGGCAACGCCGCATCTGCGAGGTGCTCGATGGGGTGCAGGAAGCCGTCCGCTTCGATGCGCCGCACCCGCGCAGCGAAGAGATCAATATGCAGTTCCAGGTGAGTGAAGCCATGCCGTACCTGGCCGGCGTTACGCCAGTCGGCGGGCATCGGCGCGTGTGCGAGCGCTTCGTCGCGCGGCCAGGGCGCCTCGCGCCACGGCGTGCCAGGCAACTCGGCCATGCCGCCCAGCAGCCCGTTCTCGTCGCGTCGGCGCAGCAGAACGCGGCCATCGGCGTCCTCCAACCAGAAATGCACGCCCAGGCGCAGCGGTCGGTCCTTCTTCATCGTGCGTCGCGGCAGGTCAGTAACGATGCCCTTCCGGCGGGCCGTACAGGCCTGCATCCAGGGACAGATCGCGCAGGCAGGCGTTGCCGGGGTGCATACCGTGGCGCCCAGGTCGAACAGTGCCTGGGCGAAGTCGCTGGGCCGGGCGATGGCAATGGGATCGGCGCCCAGCCGATCGGCCAGCATCCGTAGCGCGGGCTTCGCGGAAGGCAGGGGTTTGCTCACCCCGAACAGCCGCGCGACCACCCGCTCCACGTTGCCATCCACCGGGACGCCCGGCGTGTCGAAGGCGATCGCGCCGATGGCCGTGGCGGTATAGGTGCCGATGCCGGGCAGGGCGCGCAGGCCTGCCGGATCGCGTGGGAAGCCGCCGGCATCGACGACGGCGCGCGCGCAGGCGTGGAGGTTGCGCGCTCGGGCGTAGTAGCCGAGGCCGGCCCACAATGAGAGCACGTCGTCGAGCGGCGCAGCGGCCAGCCCATTGATCGTCGGGAAGCGCCTGATGAAGCGTTCATAGTACGGGATGACCACCGTCACCGTGGTTTGCTGCAACATGATCTCGCTGAGCCAGACGCGGTACGGGTCGGGCGCGTTACCTGGCTCGGCACGCCAGGGCAGCCGGCGACGGTGCCGGTCATACCAGCGCAGCAGCGAATCGGCGGGAAAGGTCACGGATCGGCGTATGGCACAGCACCTGGCATCGTTGCGAGGCTGCCAAACCAGCCGCCGAAGGGTCGCCCGGCTTCCGCGCCGGCGTGGGCACCGGTGACGGACCAGCTTTCCACGGGATGCGCGCCGAGAGCACGAAACGCGGACTTGTGCGCACCGGTCCGACGGCGCAGATCACCGATCCGACAGACGGGGCATTTCGGGATGGCGACAGAGCAGCCGAAGCCTGACCAGGTGGGGCGCCGTCCTTACGGACCGCGCCCGCTCGGCACCTTGGTGTCGAGACTGACCCGACCGGCGTTCCACCGCACGAGTCCAGCGGCGGCACAGGTGATGGCCGACTGGGCGGCCATCGTCGGTCCGCTGCTGGCATCGGTCAGTGCCCCGCGGCGCTTGGCGGCGGGCACTCTCACGATTGCGTGCACCGGCCCGGTGGCGATCGAGCTGCAGCACTACGCCGGCGAATTGACCGAGCGCATCAATATCCACCTCGGCAGCCCCACGGTCAGAGCGCTTCGGTTCGTACAGACCGCCTTACCGGCGCCCCGCCCCGCCGTAGCGCCCGGCCGGGTGTCGCCCGCCGCCGCCGCCGCGGCCGAATCCGCTGTTTCCGCCCTGCCCGAGGGCGAGTTGCGTGAGGCGTTGGCCGCGCTGGGACGCGCAGTGCTGGCTGGCGATCTACCGCGCGGGAAGGCCTCGACAGCCTGACCGCGCCTTCCCTACAATACCACATATAGAGGTTGAGATGCTTCTGACCCGCCGGATCCTGTTGTGCACCGCGACTGCGGGCGCGCTGATGCCACCCGTTGCCCTGGCCGCGGCGAACCCGCAGAAGACCGACCGTGGCGTCGGCAAGCCTGACGCCAAGGTCACGGTGCAGGAGTTCTTCTCGCTGACCTGCACGCACTGTGCGGACTTCGCCAATCAGACGTTCCCGCAGGTCAGAAAGCAACTAATCGATACCGGCAAGGTGTTCTGGGTCTTCCGCGACTTCCCGCTCGATCAGGTGGCGTTGCTGGCGGCTCAGATCGCGCGATATCTGCCGCCCGAACGCTACGAACCGTTCGTCCTCGCGTTGTTTGCCAACCAGGACCGCTGGGCGTTTGCCGAGGGGGTCAACTCGAAGGATGAGTTGTGGAAAACTGCGGCGCTGGCAGGCATGAGCCGGGCGACGTTCGACACGGCGGTCGCCGATACCGGCCTGCGCGATTGGATCCTGCAGCAACGCGCGGACGCGCAGAAACAGTGGAGCATCGACTCGACTCCGAGCTTCGTGATTAACGGGAAGAAATACGCGGGGGAGATGCCGTACGGCGCGTTCGTGAAGTTGATCCCCGACGCGTGAGGGAGAAAAGCACCGTGCATTTCGCTCGTCACCGGCGTCGCGGCGTTCGGCGACCTTCTCCCCTGCGCGGGCGAGGCGCGTAGTCGCCATGCCGGTCGCCTTTCGCCGCCTGCGCATTGCCGGCTTCAAGAGCTTTGCCGAGCCGGTCAGTGTCGAGATCATGTCCGGCCTGACCGGAATCGTCGGCCCGAACGGCTGCGGTAAGTCCAATGTGGTTGAGGCGCTGCGCTGGGCGATGGGCGAGACGAGCGCCCGCAGCCTGCGCGGCGGCGAGATGGATGACGTCATCTTCGCCGGCACCGTTGGCCGGGCCGCGCGCCGCATCGCGGAGGTCACGCTCTTCCTTGACGATACCGCCGGTGCCGTGCCGCCGCCGTTCCACGAGCAAACGGAGTTGCAGATCAGCCGGCAGATCGAACGCGGCTCCGGGAGCAGTTACCGTGTCAACGGCGCTGAAGTCCGTGCCCGTGACGTGCAGACCTTGTTCGCGGACCTCGCGTCCGGCGCGCGTGCTTCGGGCATCATCAGCCAGGGTCGGGTGGGTGCGCTCGTCAGCGCGCGGCCCGAAGAGCGCCGGGCCGTGCTCGAGGAAGCTGCCGGCATCACCGGCCTGCACGCCCGGCGGCATGAGGCGGAGCTCAAACTGCGCGCCGCCGAGGCGAACCTGGCACGCGCCGAGGATCTGCGCAGCCAATTGGAGGGGCAGGTTAGCGCGCTGAAGCGTCAGGCTCGCCAGGCCAGCCGTTATCGCAACATCTCCGGAGCGATTCGCGCTGCCGAATCGGAGCTGCTGGCGATCCAGCGCGCCCGGGTGGAGGCGACGCGTGCGGAGATGCAGGCCGCGCTGCATGCGGCGGGCATCGCCGCGGCCGAAGCGACCGCAGCGGCAACGGCGGCAAGTACTGTGGCGACGGAGGCGGCGGCTGGTTTGCCGGCGTTGCGTATAAGCGAAAGCGAGGCACGCACGGCGCTCGAACGCCATCGCGTGGCGCAAGAGCAAATTGCCGCCGAAGAAGAACGGGCGCGGACGGCTCTGGCCGAGGCAGTGCGCCGTCTGGAGCAGTTGCGCCGCGATCTGGCGCACGCCGAGCAGTCTCGGCGCGACGCGCAGGCAGCGGAAGAACGGCTGGACGCAGAAGAGATGGCGCTGGCGGAGGCCGAATCGGGGCATGCAGAGCAGGCCGCCGCATCCGAATCGGCCGCACAGGTGGCGGCCGAAGCGGCGCGGGCCGCGGAGGCGGACGCTAACCGCGCGACAGAAGCGGCGGCAGAGGCGAACGCCCGCACACAGTCGGCATCGCAGTTGCTGGTGCAAGCCGAGCAGCGGGCGCATCGCCTGGCAGAGC